>DASQNO010000066.1:0-31740 GCA_035644935.1 Sphingomonadaceae bacterium | reverse complement strand
CTGTGCAACGAAAGAACGCCCCTCGACTTCGCTCGGGACGAACGGCAACGGTGTCCCCATGGAAACCCTCTCCACCTTCAAAAGCTTCGGCGGCACGCAAGGCGTCTATCGCCATGCCAGCCGCGAGACCGGCACGCCGATGACGTTCGCCGTCTACCTGCCGCCGCAAGCGGCGAAGGGCGCCAGGCTGCCGGTCGTCTGGTTCCTGTCGGGCCTGACCTGCACCCACGCCAACGTGATGGACAAGGGCGGCTACCAGCGCGTCTGCGCCGAACTCGGCCTGATCCTGGTCGCACCCGACACATCGCCGCGCGGGGCGGGCGTACCCGACGCCGACGGCTATGATTTCGGCCAGGGCGCGGGCTTCTACCTCGACGCGACGGAGCCCCCCTGGGCGGCCAACTTCCGCATGGCCAGCTACATCCTCGACGAACTGCCGCGACTGATCGCGGAGCGCTTTCCCGCCGACATGGACGCGCAGGGCATTACCGGCCATTCCATGGGCGGACACGGCGCGCTGACGCTGGCGCTGCGCAATCCCGACCGATTTCGCTCCGTATCCGCGTTCGCGCCGATCGTCGCGCCCAGCCAGGTGCCCTGGGGCGAAAAGGCGTTCCGCTTCTATCTGGGCGAGGATCGCTCGGCCTGGCACGCGCATGACGCGGTGTCGCTGATCGGCTACGGCGCGCGGCTGCCCGAGCTGCTCGTGGACCAGGGAACCGCCGACAACTTCCTCGCCGACCAGCTCCGCCCCCACCTCCTCGCCGACGCCTGCCGCGCCGCGGGCCTTCCTCTGACCCTTCGCATGCAGGACGGCTACGACCACGGCTACGGCTTCGTTTCCACCTTCATCGAAGACCATCTGCGCTGGCACGCGCAGCGTCTGGGGTGCTAGCGTGGCGGAGGCGTATATCGTCGATGCGGCGCGCACCGCGGGAGGGCGGCGGGGCGGACGGCTCGCCGGCTGGCACCCCGCCGATCTGGGCGGCGCGGTGGTGGACGCGATCCTGGCGCGCACCGGGATCGATCCGGCGGCCATCGAGGACGTCATCCTCGGCTGCGTCAGCCAGGCGGGCGAACAGGCGTTCCAGCTCGGCCGCAACGTCGTCATGGCCTCCTCGCTGCCCGACAGCGTGCCGGCGGTGACGATCGACCGGCAGTGCGGGTCGTCGCAGCAGGCGATCCAGTTCGCGGCGCAGGCGGTGATGTCGGGAACGCAGGATGTCGTGCTCGCCGCCGGGGTCGAAAGCATGTCGCGCGTGCCGATGGGGTCCAATTGGTCGCTGCATGCGAAAGCCGGCATCGGTTCCGGCCCTTGGAGCCAGCGCATTCAGGACCGCTACGGCGTCGCCGAGTTCAGCCAGTTCACCGGCGCGCAGATGATCGCGCACAAATACGGCTTCGGCCGCGAGGACATGGACGCGTTCGCGCTGGAAAGTCATCGCAAGGCTGCGGGGGCGACTGCCGCGGGTGCGTTCCGCAAGGAGATCGTGCCGCTGGCCACGCCCGGTGGGGATGGCACGCATGACGCTGACGAAGGCATACGCTACGACGCGACGCTGGAAGGCATCGGCGCGGTCAAGCCGTTGCAGGAAGGCGGCACGATTACCGCCGCCAACGCCAGCCAGATCACCGACGGCGCGTCCGCCGTGCTGGTGGTGTCGGAACGGGCGCTGGCGACGCATGGCCTGACCCCCCTTGCGCGCATCCACAACCTGACCGTGACCGCGGGCGATCCGGTGATCATGCTGGAGGAGCCGATCCCGGCGACGGCGCGGGGGTTAACGCGCGCGGGCATGCGGCTGGACGAGATCGACCTGTTCGAGGTCAACGAGGCGTTCGCGTCCGTGCCGATGGCGTGGCTGCAGGCGACGGGCGCCGACCCGGCCCGGCTCAACGTCAACGGCGGCGCCATCGCGCTCGGCCATCCGCTGGGCGCGACGGGCACCAAGCTGATGGCGACGCTGGTCCACGCGTTGCATGCCCGGGGGTTGCGCTACGGCCTTCAGACGATGTGCGAAGGCGGCGGCATCGCCAACGTGACGATCATCGAGGCGCTGCGTTGAGCGGGCGCGGCCAAGGCCCGCTCGCGGGCGTACGCGTGCTGGACCTGACCAGCGTCATCATGGGCCCATACGCGACGCAGATCTTCGCGGATCTGGGCGCGGACGTCGTCAAGGTGGAGAGCCCGGACGGCGATACGACGCGGCATCTGCCGCCCGGGCCGGAGCCGGACCGCGGCGCGATGTTCATGAACCTCAATCGCGGTAAGCGCAGCCTGGTGCTGGATCTCAAGCAGCCTGCCGCGCGCGACGTCCTGCTCCGCCTGGCGGGCGACGCCGACGTGTTCGTGCACTCCATGCGCGCCGCTGCGATCGGGCGGTTGGGCCTCGGCTACGACGCGGTGCGCGCGGCGAACCCGCGGATCGTCTACGCCAACCTGTACGGCTTCGGGGCCGGCGGTCCCTATGCTGACCACCCAGCCTATGACGACATCGTCCAGGCCGCCTCAGGCCTCGTGGCGCTGCAGGCGAGGCTGTCGGGCGGGGAGCCGACCTATCTTGCCACCGTGGTCGCCGACAAGGTCGCCGGCCTGACGGGCGCCTACGCCATCATCGCCGCGCTCTACGCGCGCGAGAAGACCGGCGCCGGCCAGGAGATCGAGGTGCCGATGTTCGAAACGATGGTGTCGTTCGCCATGACCGAGCATCTGTGCGGGTCGCTGTTCGATCCGGCGATCGGTCCGCCCGAATATCCGCGCGTGACGTCGCCGACGCGGCGACCCTACCGGACCGCCGACGGCCATCTGGGCGTCATGATCTACACCGACCGGCAATGGGCGGCGTTCTTCGCCGTGCTGGGCCATCCGGACTGGTCGCGCGACTCCGCCTTCGCGACGATGCGCAGCCGCACGGAGAATATCGGCGCGGTGCTAGGGCGCCTCGCGGACGTGATGCAGAGCCGCACCACGGCCGAATGGCTCCCGCTGCTGCGGCAGGCGCAGATCCCCGCGACGCCGATCAATAGCCCGGCCGACCTGCTCGTGGACCCGCATCTTCTCGCCACCGGGTTCTGGGAAGAGCGCGACACGCCCGACGGCCGCCTGCGCTTTCCCGGCATTCCGACGCGGTTCGGTGGCACGCCGGGCGCGATCGGCGACGCCGGGCCGGCGCTGGGCGCGGACAGCCGGAAAGTACTGACCGCGGCGGGCCTCAGCGAAGCGAAGATCGCCATGGTGACGACCGCGCGACGGCAGGCCGAACAAAAGTGACATCGGGCGCACGCGCGTCTACATTCCACGGATCATACACGGGAGTTTCGCCATGAAGAAGTCGATCGCCGCCGCTTTGGTGCTTCTCGCCTCCGGCTCCGCCGCTTACGCCGCAGCGCCTGATGCTCTGCATGCGCTCGCAAAGGCCTGCGGCTTGCCCTGCTGCTGACGGCAAGGCGCGTAGCGCGGAAAGGCACTCGCGGGCGATCCGACAACCGAACGCGGCGAACCGATGTTGATATGATGTAACGTCGTGTTTAAAAGGGCGGTCTGTTCAAGGAAGCCTGATTACATGACCCGTTATCTTCTGCTCGCCGGCGTAGCCGGATCCACGTTCATTTCCCCGCTGCACGCGCAGGACGCGAGCTCCACCCCCACCCGCACGACCGACTATCACACGCCGGAAAGCGAGGAGATCATCGTCACCGCGCCATTCTTGCGCAACCGGGTCGACGTTCTGTCCGGAACCTCCGTTCTGACTGGCGAAGACCTCGTGCGGGAGCTGCGCCCGACGATCGGCGAGACCTTGCAGCGCCAACCTGGCGTATCGGCGACCTCGTTCGGCCCCAACGCGTCGCGCCCCGTGCTGCGCGGCTTCCAGGGCGAGCGCATCCGCGTCCTGACCGACGGCATCGGCAGCTTCGACGTGTCCAACACCAGCGTTGATCATGCCGTTGCGATTAACCCGCTGCTCGCCGACCGAATCGAGGTGCTGCGCGGCCCGTCGGCGCTGCTGTTCGGGTCGTCCGCGATCGGCGGGGTCGTCAACGTCGTCGACAGCCGCATCCCACGCCGGCTGCCCGACGAGGCGATCCATGTCGAGGGTCTCGCCAGCTACGGCTCGGCAGCGAACGAGCGGTCGGTGGCGGGAGCCGTGGACGCGCCGATCGGCAGCGGGTTTGTGCTCCATGTCGACGGCAGCTACCTCAAGACCGACGACCTCGATACGGGCGGATTCATCCTGTCGCGGCCCTTGCGGGAGCAGGCGGCGGCCAGCGCCGATGCGGAGATTCGGGAGCTCGCAACGCTTCGCGGCAAGCTGCCCAACAGCGCCGCGCGCACCTACGATTACGCGGGGGGCGTCGCCTATGTCGGTACCGGCGGCAATTTCGGCGTATCCGTGTCGCGCTACGACAGCCTTTACGGCGTACCCGTCCGCTTCTCGCTCGATCCGGAGGGCGAGGCCGAGGAAGTGCGGCTGGACGTCAAGCAGACGCGCGTTGATGCACGCGGCGAGGTCGACATCCCCGGCGGGCTTTTCGAAAGCGCGCGGATGCGCCTGGGACACGCCGACTACCGACACAACGAGCTGGAGGACACGGGCGAGATCGGGACGACCTTCTTCAACGAGGCCGGCGAGGCGCGGCTCGAGTTCGTCCAGCGCGAGCGCGGCGGCTGGCGCGGCGCCATCGGCGGGCAAGCACTGATTCGCGACTTTAACGTCGTCGGCGAAGAGAAATTCCTGCCGCGGAGCGCCACGCGCCAGCTCGGCCTCTTTACGCTGCAGACCTTCACCGTCGGCCCGTTCCAGGCCGAAGCCGGCGCGCGATACGAGCGCACGCGCGTTCGCGCGGACGCCGACGAGGATCTGGGCAACCCGGACATTAGCCGCCGCTTCAACACCTATTCGGGATCGCTCGGCGCGAGCGTCGGCTTGGGCTCGCGCCTTCGCGCTGGCATCAACCTGTCGCACAGCGAACGCGCGCCCGCGGCCGAGGAACTCTACGCCAACGGTCCGCACGCCGGCACGCAGTCGTTCGAGATAGGCGACCCAAGCTTCACGAAAGAGAAGAGCAACGGCGCCGAACTAACGCTGCGCGGCACGGGCGAGCGCTACAGCTTTGGCGCGTCGGCCTATTACATCCGCTTCGACGATTATATCTACGAACAGGACACCGGCGAGATCGAGGACGACCTGCCCGTGTTCCAGTTTTTTCAGAACGATGCGCGCTACTACGGTTTCGAAGTCGAGGGCTCGCTCCGCCTCGCGCAACTCGGCGACTTCGCGCTCAACGTCGACGGGGTGGCCGACTATGTCCGCGCGCGGATCAAGTCGACGGGTCCCGCGCCGCGCATCCCGCCGCTGCGCCTGCTCGGCGGCATCGAGTTGCAGTCGAGCAACCTCAACGCGCGCGCGGAGGTCGAGCATGTCGACGATCAGGATCGCGTCGCAGGCTTCGAAACGCCGACCAAGGGCTACACCATGGTCAACGCGTCAGTGTCGTTCCGCCCATTTGCGAACAACCGCAACACGACGATCCTGTTGTCCGCCAACAACATCTTCGACGTCACGGCCCGCCGGCACGCAAGCTTCCTCAAGGACTTCGCCCCGCTCGCCGGACGCGATCTCCGGGTGACGGCGCGTATCGGCTTTTGATGAAAGGCGCCCGGCGTGTGTCCAGCGGCAGGGTTGGCCCCGAGCGCACGCTGGTTCCCTCCCCCGCATTCGCCATGGCGCGGGCCGGCTATCGAGGTCGCCTCCAACCGGGACTAATTGCGTCAACGAGGCAGCGGAAACGATAAACGGGTTTGCGGCTCTTGCATTATTGGCGAACCGCTCTAATCAGCGGTTCGCGGGCCGGGCCCCTCTGGCGATGCTGATACGAGCATCGTGATGTCGGACCGCATCGAGCGCGCTCGATGTGAGGCCTGGTCGTCGCCTTCCGGCAACCCCTGACAACGCGCGCGCTCTCTTGGGCGCAACGGGGTTTTGACATGGAATTTCTACTGCAAGCGTGGCTCGGCACGCCCGTTTGGTTCTGGCTGGCCTTTCTGACCCTCGTCGTCGCCCTCACCGCGTTCGATCTCGGCGTCCTCCACAAGGAGGATCGCGAGATGGGCATCGCCGAAAGCCTGAAGCTTTCCGCTTTCTACATCGGCATCTCGCTGCTGTTCGGCCTCTGGGTCTGGTACCAGAAGGGTGCCGACCTCGGCATGAAATATTACACGGGCTTCTTCATTGAAAAGGCGCTGTCCATCGACAACGTCTTCGTGATCAGCCTGATCTTCAGTTATTTCGCGATCCCTCGGATGTACCAGTATCGCGCGCTGCTCTGGGGCATCATCGCGGTGATCGTCCTGCGCGGCATCATGATCGGCGTCGGCGCGGCCGTGGTGCAGAAATGGTACTGGGTGCTATACTTCTTCGCGGCTTTCCTGGTGCTCACCGGCATCAAGATGCTGTTCGCCGGTGACAAGCCGATGGACGTCGCCAACAACCCGGCCGTGAAGTTTATTTCCAAGCACATGCGGGTGACGCCCGACCTACACGGTCAGCATTTCTTCGTGAAGGTTCCGGACGCAAAGACAGGCAAGCTCGTGCGGGCCGCGACGCCGCTGTTCCTGGCACTGGTGGTTATCAACCTCGCCGATCTCGTCTTCGCCGTCGACTCGGTGCCCGCGATCTTCGCGATCACCACGGACACGTTCATCGTCTACACGTCGAACATCATGGCGATTCTGGGCCTGCGCGCGCTTTACTTTGCCCTCGCTGCCATGGTGCACCGCTTCCACTACCTCAAGTATGCGCTAGCGCTGGTTCTGGTGTTCATCGGCACCAAGATCTTCGTTTCCGACTTCCTGATGGACGGCGACAAGTTCCCGCCGGTGTTGAGCTTGGCGGTTACCTTCGGGCTGATCGGGGCGGGCATCGGCTACTCGCTATGGAAGACGCGCGGCGCGGAGGAGCCGGATTGGCCGGCCAAGGCCTGACGGCAGCGTCGTTTCTGAACGTCATTCGGTAGCGGAGATGATCATGCCTCACCAACGTGTGCCAAGCCGCTTTGCCGGTCGATCGCAGGGGGATCTGAGCGGGGAAGTTCGTCGCGCAGGTAACGACCACCTGATGAAAGGCATCGTCGCCGGCTGCGCGTTGGTCGCCTACGCAGACGGCTGGGTCACGGATGAGGAGCGAGACCGCATGCTGGGCCTCATCCGAGCTTTCGAACCCATTGAGGCGTTCAATATAAAGGACGTCGAGACGGCTTTCGAGGCGTTGACCGATCGCTTCATCGCCGACCAGCAGGCAGGCGAAACCGCGGCGCTGGCGGCGGTCGCGCGCTTGAAGGGCGTGGACCGCTACCCGGCGCTGCTGGTCGAAACCTGCTGCGCGATCGCGGACGCGGACGGCGGGTTCGACGAGGAAGAACGCAACGCCGCGGTTCGGATCTGCAAGTCGCTCGGGCTCGATGCGGAAACGTTCGGGTTGGCCGAAGCGCCGTGATCGCGACGATCGCGGTCGCACCTGTATTACTGAAGACCATGCGCGAAGCGGGCGGTCCGCTTCCACCCACAATGAGGACCATCCCATGACCGATCTGACCCGACGTTCCGCTCTGCTGGCCGCGGGCGCCTTTGCCGCGGCGCCGGCGGTAGCGCTGGCGCAGAACCGCCGGCCGACGGCGCTGCGCCGCTACGCGCCGGCGCCGACGCGCGATGGCAAGAGCGCGCTGAACCCCGATCAGGCGCTCGAGCTGCTGAAGCAGGGCAATCGCGACTTCCTCGCCAACCGGCCCTACCTTGCCGACACCGGCAACCTTCGCCGGCTGGAACTGGCGAAGGGCCAGGCACCGTTCGTCGCCTATGTCAGCTGTTCGGACAGCCGCGTGCCGCCCGAGGTGCTTTTCGGCCGCGGGTTGGGTGAGATGTTCATCGTCCGCAACGCCGGCAACACGGTGGACACCGTCGCGCTGGGATCGATCGAGTTCGCGGTGGGCGTGCTCGGCGTGCCGCTGGTGGTGGTCATGGGTCACGAGGCGTGCGGCGCGGTCAAGGCGGCAATCGACGTGGTCGACAAGAACGCCAAGTTTCCCGGTTCCATCGGCACAATGATCGAGCCGATCATCCCTGCGGTGCTTGCCGCGCGCGGACGGCCGGGCGACAAGGTGGAGCAGGCGATCCGCGCCAATGTGAGCCGTCAGGTTGAGCGCCTTCGCGCCGCCGCCGAGCCGATCCTGCTCGATCCGCAGCGGCAGGGCCGGGTCAAGGTGGTTGGCGCCTATTACGATCTCGACACCGGCACGGTCGACTTCTTCGACGAGCCGGCACCTTCCCGTCGAGGCTGAACCCGGGCCGGCAGGGCACGCGCAGCCCTGCCGGCCACATCACCTGTCCGCCGCTCTCGCATCAAGGCGACCGTTAACGATGGCGACGCAACGCTGAGACCGCCCATGCCTCGTGTCTTCCCATACGCGTTCCTGGCCGTACTCGTCGCCGTTCCGTTCCATGCGCCGGCGGCCGCGAGCGATGATGGCTTCGAGTTCTGGATCAATCCGTCCGTATCGTTCGAGCTCGACGGCGACACGGGCGTGGAAATCGAGACGGCGCAACGCTTCCGCAGCGCATCCGACGGACGCGTAGACACCTACTATGCCCGGTTCTGGCTAAACCAAAGGCTGAGCGACGCCGTCACCGTGTCCGGCGGCGCGGCGCGGCGGATCAACGATGGCGGCGATGACGAGACACGCTTCCTGCAGCAGCTCTCGACCAAGCATGGCGTCCTGCGCACCCGCCTGCGGCTGGAACAGCGGCTTGTGGACGGCAGCGGACGCATGGGGCTGCGCCTTCGGCCACGCCTCGGTGCCGCCATTCCGCTCGATGGCCGCTGGTCGCTCCACGGAACGGCCGAGCTCTTCCTGACCTTGCGGAGCACAAGCGCCGGCGGGACGGATGGGCTGACGGGTTTTCGCACGCAGCTAGGCGCCAGTTACGCGCTCAGCGACCATGTCTCGCTCACCGTCGGCTATCTGCGTCAACAGGATATAGTCGACGGCGCGCCGGACGAGGTCGGGCACGCGCCACTGGTCGGGATCGAATGGTCGCTATAGGGCTCGCGGTGGCAGGGGCCGCGCCGGATCCTTTTGGCGCGAGACGGGACGTTGGGGGAGCGTAGATGACCGGGGGTTTCGAGGCGCTGCTGTCGCCGATGATCCTGTTCTTCGTGCTGGGCGCGGCCGCCGCGTTCGCGCGGTCGGACCTGTCGATTCCCGAAGCGATGGCCAAGGGCATGTCGCTGTACCTGATGGCCGCGATCGGCCTCAAGGGCGGCGTTCAGGTCGCGGAGAGCGGCTTCACGCCCGACATGGCCGCCGCCGCGCTCGCCGGCCTGGCGTTGAGCTTCCTCATCCCCCTGCCCGCCTTTTTCGCGCTGCGCCGTTTCGGGCGGCTGGACACGGTCAACGCCGCCGCCGTCGCCGCGCACTACGGATCGGTCAGCGTCGTGACGTTCGTCACCGGCGCGGAAGTGCTGACCAGCGGGGGCCTACCGCCCGCCGGGTACATGGTGGCGGTGCTTGCACTGATGGAAACGCCGGCGATCGTCGTGGGGCTGTGGCTCGCTCGGCGCGGCGCGGCGGCGGGCACCCAGGCCAAGGGCGACCTGCTCCATGAAACGCTGCTCAATGGTTCGGTGGTGCTGCTCGTGGGCAGCTTCGCGATCGGGCTGGTCGCGGGCAAGGACGGCTTCGCGCCGATCGCGCCGGTGTTCGATGTCGCGTTCAGGGGCGTGCTTTGCCTGTTCCTGCTGGACATGGGCCTGGTCGCCGCCCGCCGCCTGCGCGAGGCGCGGGCGCTTACGGCGCGTCTTGCGGGGCTCGCCGTGCTATTTCCGCTGGTAAACGGAACGATCGGCGTGGCCATTGCGGCCTTGATCGGGCTCGATGTCGGAACGGCGGCGGCGTTCGGCATCCTCGCGGCGAGCGCTTCCTATATCGCGGTGCCGGCCGCGATGCGCCTTGCGTTGCCGCAGGCCGATCCGGGCCTGTATCTGGCCATGTCGCTCGCTGTGACCTTTCCGTTCAACATCACGGTGGGCATACCGCTCTTCGCCTTCCTCGCCAGCCGGATGATCTGATCATGGTGGAAACCGTTCAACGCCGTAAGATCGAAATCCTGGTCGATGCGCCGCTGGTGCGCCGCGTCGTGGCGCTGGCGGAAGCGGCGGGGATCACCGGCTACACGCTGCTGCCGACGCTGGGCGGCGCGGGGCACGGGGGCCGCTGGTCCGACGATCAGGTCGCGGGCGCCGACGCCAAGTTGATGTTCGTGACGATCACCAACGACGCCAAGGCCAGAGCATTGACGGACGCGCTCGCCCCGCTTCTGCAGAGCCACGGATTTCTGCTCGTGTCGGGCGTCGTCGACGTGGTCCGCGCCGAGAAGTTCTAGCCGGAGGCGTGCGGCGCTTGCAGGTCGGCAGGTTCGTCGATGTCGCGTAGCGTCTCGCCGATGTCGAGCGTCCAGCCCAGCGCCCGCACGCGGGCGATCGTGTCGGCCGCGACGCTGCTCGTGCTCCACGCAATCCTCGCGAACAGCGAGGGGTCGAAGCGAGCGAGACCGAGCAGCACGTAGCCGCCGTCGGCCGCCGGGTGGATCACCGCGTCGTGCGTACGGAGCCGCTCCGCCGCGTCGCGAAGGCGGGCGGCGTCGAGGTCCGGGCAGTCCGTTCCTATGAGCAGAACGCCCTCGCCCGCCCCGATCACGCGGGCGGCGGCGCGGGCGAGGCGCTGGCCGAGGTCGCCCTCGCCCTGGTCGGTCATGCGCACGCCATTCGGGCGGAACGGCTCCCACTCGGGCTTCTCCGGATGCGGCGCGGCGCAGACCTCCGGCTCGCCGAGACCCGCGGCAACCGCCGCCGCCGCCGTGCCGGCCAACATGCGCTCGGCCAGCCGCGCCGCGCCGTCGGCGCCGAGCGCCGGGATCAGCCGCGTCTTCACCGCGCCCGCCACGGGAGCCTTGGCGAAGATCACGATGCGAACGGGCGCGACCGCCTCCACTCAGCCGCGCCGCCAGGTGTGGTAGCGCGCGACCCAGCGCAGCAGCGCTTCGGGCTTGTTCGCCTTCTTCCACTCGCCCGCTGCATATTTATTAGCCTCGGCCATGGTCGGATAGGCGTGGATCGTCCCCAGTATCTTGTTCAAACCCAACCCGTGCTTCATCGCGAGCACGAATTCGGCCAGCAGTTCGCCTGCCCCCGCCGCGACGATCGTGGCGCCCAGCACCTTGTCCTTGCCCGGGAGAACGAGCAGCTTCACGAACCCCTGGCGCGCACCTTCCGCCACCGCACGGTCGAGATGGCCGAGGTCGTAGCGGACGACTTCGTAGGCGATGCCGTCCGCCTTGGCGGTCTGCTCGGTATGGCCGACATGCGCGACCTCCGGATCGGTAAAGGTCGTCCACGGCACGACCGAATAGTCGGCGCGAAACGTCTTCAAGCCGCCGAACAGCGCGTTGACGGCCGCGAACCAGGCCTGATGCGCGGCGAAGTGCGTGAACTGGTAGGGTCCGGCGACGTCGCCGCACGCAAAGATGTTGGGGAAGAGCGTCTGCAGCGTGTCGTCGACGACAACGGTCTTGTCGGTTTCGACGCCAAGCTCCTCCAGACCATATCCGGTCAGCCGCGCCTTGCGGCCGACCGCGACGATGATCTCGTCGAACGGAACCGCGCGCTCGCCCGCGTCCGATCTAACAATCAGCGTCTTGCCCTCGCAGCGCAGCGCGCGATGGTCGGTGAGTATCTCGACACCCTCGGCACGGAGGACCTCCGCGATCAGGTTGGAGGCCTCTTCTTCCTCGCGAGACAGGATGCGCGCGCCGCCTTCGACCTGCGTCACCCGCGCGCCGAGCCGCGCGAACGCCTGCGCCATCTCGGTTCCGATCGGCCCCCCGCCGACGATCGCCAGCCGCGCCGGAACGGCGTCGCGGTCGGCAAGCGCGTCCCACATCGTGTCGCTGGTGAGGTAACCCGCCTCGGCCAGGCCCGGGATGTCGGGCACGAACGGCTCGCCGCCGGCCGCGATCACGATCGCGCGGGTGGTCAGACGGGACGTGCCGCCCGCCTTGTCGGTGATCTCCACCGTCCACGGATCGATGATGCGGGCGTGCCCCAGCCGGACGTCGACGCCCAGCTCGGTATACCGCTCGACGCTGTCGGCGGGCGCGATGGTGTCGATGACGGTCCGTACCCGCCCCATCAGGGCGCGGAAATCCACGCGGGGCTCGGTGGACGCGAACCCGAAGTCGCCCGCATGGCGCATTTCGTGCGCCAGCCGCGCGCTGCGGATCAACGCCTTGGACGGCACGCAGCCGGTATTGAGGCAGTCGCCGCCCATCTTGTGCGCCTCGACCAGCGTCACCTTGGCCCGCACGGTGGCGGCGATATAGGATGTGACGAGCCCGCCCGCGCCGGCCCCGATGACCACGAGGTTGCGGTCGAACCGCCGCGGGCGGGTGTAGCCCTTGTACACGCGGCGGCGCTTGACGATCCCCAGCATCCATTTGGCGAGGAGCGGGGATAAGCCGAGCAACACGAACGAGCCGATCAGGGCGGGCGTGAGGATGTCGCCAGTGTCGTTTATGGTCGCCAATTGCCTTCCCGCGTTCACGAACACGACCGTGCCCAGGAACATGCCGATCTGGCTGACGATGTAGAAGGTCGGCAGCTTCATCGTCGTCAGGCCCATCGCCAAGTTGACGAGGAAGAAGGGAAAGGCCGGGATCAGGCGCAGCGTCAGCAGGTAGAATGCGCCGTCGGCGGCGATGCCGCGGTCGATTCCCGCAACGCGTTTGCCGAAACGCGCCTTGACCCAGTCGCGCAGCAGATAGCGGGCGGACAGGAACGCCAGGCTGGCCCCGATCGCAGAGGCGAAGGAGACGATCAGCGTGCCGAGCCACAGTCCGAAGATCGCGCCCGCCGCGAGCGTCAGAATGGCCGCGCCGGGGAGCGAGAGCGCGGTCGCGGCGACGTAGATGGTGAAGAAGCCGCCGATCACCAGGAGCGGCCGTGCCTCCAGCAGGTTCGCGAGCCCCGCCTGCCGCGCCTTAAGGCTTTCCAGCGTGAGGTACGAGCCCAGATCGAAAAGGACAAACGCGGCGATCGCACCGGCGAGGAGAGCCAGCACGGCCAGCTTGCCGACGCGTCCCTCCGTCATCGAGCGGCTCCAGCATCGGGAATAAATTCGAGACCCAATTCATAATTATGCGAGCGGGCCCCGCCGTCGACGTCGAACGCCTTCATGTGAGGTTCGCGATGATCATGGTGAACTCCGAAGGGCGTCGTTCGACTTGCGCCCGGATGACGCACGTTGCCCCTTAGATAGGAATTCGGTTGCCCGCGCGACACCGCCCCGGGACAGCCGCCCTTGCATCGCGGTCGGGAAGTCCGATCTTTGCAGGGCCTCGCGGCTCTTCTTCAAAGGTATTCAGCATGCGCTCCGCCTCCATTATCGCGGCCGCCCTCATCGCCACCGCAAGCGCGGGCGCCGCATCGGCTGCACCGCGGCAAGCGGAGGCGGTGTTCGCGGGCGGGTGCTTCTGGTGTACGGAAGCGGACTTCGACAAGATGCCCGGCGTCCTGTCCACCACATCCGGCTATATCGGCGGCACCGTCCGCAACCCCACCTACGAACAGGTGTCGGCGGGCGGCACGGGTCATATCGAGGCGGTCCGCGTCGTCTATGACCCGACCAAGATCAGCTACCCGACGCTGGCCGCGCGGTTCATCCGCACGATCGACCCGCTGGATACCGGCGGCAGCTTTTGCGATCGCGGCTATGTGTACCGATCCGCCTTCTTCGTCGCCAACGCGGCGCAGCGACAGGCCGCGGAGGCGGTGAAGGCGCGCGCCGCCACGCAGTTGGGCAAGCCTTTGGCGACGCTGATCCTGCCGGCGGCGACCTTCTACCCGGCGGAGGGGTACCATCAGGATTATTACAAGAAGAACCCGGTTCGCTACCGCTTCTACCGCTACAATTGCGGGCGGGACGCGCGGTTGGCGGCGTTGTGGGGCGGCAAGTAACAGCGGTGGGACCGACACCCGCCAAGCGTGTAAGGGAAGCGTGCACTCGCCTTACGGAGTTCGTTCGATAGCCACCGTTGCCGCCCAAGCGCTCTCGCCGTTCGCCGTGCCGGACGCGCGGCCGTTGGACGCAGCCAAGTTCCGCGATCCGCTGGTCACCGCCCGTGGCGAGCCGCGCGCGCAGGTCGCGATGACGGGGTTGCGGACGTTGTGGATCAACACGGGGACGCTGTGCAATCTTGCGTGCCGGACCTGCTATATCGAAAGCTCGCCGCGCAACGACGCGCTGGTCTACCCGACGCTTGCCGAGGTCGAGACCTACCTCGACGAAGCGCTGGAGCTCGGCACGCAGGAGATCGGCTTCACCGGCGGCGAGCCGTTCATGAACCCCGACATGATCGGCATGCTGCACGCGGCGCTGTTTCGCGGCTTCGATGTTCTGGTGCTCACCAACGCGATGCGCCCGATGCGGCGCTTCGAGGACCGGCTGTTGAGCATTCCCGCCGAGCACCGCGCGCGCCTGACGATGCGTGTCAGCCTGGACCACCATACGCAGGCGCTGCACGAGGCGGAGCGCGGCCGGGGCGCTTGGGACAAGGCGATCGCGGGCTGCCGCTGGCTGTCCGACCACGGCTTCCGCCTGGCGATCGCGGGACGGCAAGTGGCGGGCGAAAGCGAGCCGGACGCGCGCGCCGGCTATGCCCGGCTGTTCGCGGCCAACGGCCTGCACGTCGACGCATCCGATCCTGCCGCGCTGGTGCTGTTCCCGGAAATGGACGCTACAGCCGACGTGCCGGAAATCAGCGAAGCGTGCTGGGACATCGTCGGCGTCGACCCGCGGTCGATCATGTGCGCGTCCAGCCGCATGGTGGTGAAGCGCCGGGGCGAGCCGCGGCCGGTGGTCGTCGCGTGCACGCTCATCCCCTACGACGACGGGTTCACGATGGGCGAGACGCTGGAGGAGGCGAGCCGCCCGGTGCGGCTCAACCACCCGCACTGCGCGCGCTTCTGCGTGCTGGGGGGCGCCAGCTGCTCGGCGTAGCGCCCGAAGCGATGCACCCGCATTGCGAGGAGCGCAGCGACGCGGCAATCCGGGTCGGAAGCATTCGGTCGCCACGATCCTGGATCGCCGCGCTTCGCTCGCGATGACGAGACTCAGGATCGTTCCGTCATACCCTGCACGGTCGGATGGAAGCTGATCGATGCTTTCCGTGGTCATTCCGGCGCTGAACACCGCCGCCGCGCTTGCCGAGTGCCTGCTCGCGCTGCGCGGCGCGGACGAGATTGTCGTGGTGGACGGCGGGTCCACCGATGACACGATCGGCGTCGCGCAAGCCGCGGGGGCGACAGTCGTGCGCGCGGCGCGCGGACGCGGTCCGCAGCTGATCGCGGGCGCGCGCGCCGCGCGGGGCGAGTGGCTGCTGTTCCTTCACGCGGATACGCAGCTGGAGGAAGGCTGGACGAAGGCGGCGGCGCGGCACATCGCGGGCGGTCCCGACGAGGCCGCGTGCTTTCGCTTCCACCTCGACGACGACGCGTGGCAGGCGCGCCTGATTGAACGCGGAGTGGCGGCGCGGGTCCGCTGGTTCGGCCTGCCTTATGGCGACCAGGCGCTGCTGATCTCCCGCGCGCTCCATGAGGCGGTCGGCGGCTACCGTGCGCTGCCGTTGATGGAGGATGTCGACATCGTGCGTCGCATCGGCCGACGGCGGCTGCGGGTGCTGGACGCCGCCGCGACGACCTCGGCCGCGCGATGGCGGCGCGACGGCTGGTGGCGGCGTTCGGCGCGAAACCTCTTATGCCTGCTGCTCTACGGCGTCGGCGTGCCGCCCTCGCGGATCGCGCGGCTCTACGCCTGAGCCGCGAGCACGCGCGCGCAGATCGCATCCAGCCGCGCCAGCGCCGCCGGGTCGCGCGCCTCGGGCGCGGTGATCAGTGCGAAGTCGAGCACCGTGTCGCTCGGCGACGGCGTCCGCTCCGCCGGCAGCGCGGCGGCGAGTTGCTCCACCAGCCGGCGCGCGACGGCGGCGTTCGACGTCAGCTGCGCGATCACCGCCGCGACCTCCACCGCCTCCCCGTCCCCGCGCCAGCAATCATAGTCGGTGACCATGCCGACCAGCGCGTAGGGAAGCTCCGCCTCGCGCGCGAGCCGCGCTTCGGGCATTGCGGTCATGCCGATGACGTCGCAGCCCCACTGCCGGTACAGCCGGCTTTCGGCGCGCGAGGAGAATTGCGGCCCCTCCATCGCGAGGTAGGTACCGCCGCGCGTAACGGCCGCGCCCGCCGCCTCCGCCGCGTCCGCGCACAGCGCCGACAGCCGCGCGCAGGTGGGGTCGGCCATCGACACGTGCGCGACCAAGCCGGGTCCGAAGAAGCTGTGCGGGCGCGCCACCGTGCGGTCGATGAACTGGTCCACGACGACGAAGCGGCCGGGCGGCAGCTCCTCGCGCAGCGACCCCACCGCGGAAATCGCAACGACATCGGTGCAGCCGAGCCGCTTCAGCGCGTCGATGTTGGCGCGGGCGTTGACGTCGGTCGGCGGCAGGCGATGGCCGCGGCCGTGGCGGGGCAGAAAGACGAACTCCGCGTGGCCCATGCGGCCGGTGAGCAGCTCGTCGGACGGGTCGCCCCACGGCGTGTCGACCGCGACCCAGCGCGCGTCCTCCAGCGCGTCGATCGCGTAGAGGCCCGAGCCGCCGATGACGCCGATCTTCCAGGCCATGCATCAGGCCTTTGCGAGGTCGGCGAGGAAAGCGCGGATGCGCGCGGCATTGACGCCGACGTCGCTGCCGCCGACGCGGCTGATCGACCGCATGTCGACGACCGACCCGCCCGGCCGCGCCGGATCGGGGCGGACGCGGACCACGACGTCGTCCTTGAACCGGAAGAACAGGGTCGTCGCGGTCGCCTCCACGATGCCGGCGCGCGCGTCGACGTTGGCCACCACCCAGCCGCGGTCCCGCGCGAGGGCTTCGGCGCGGCGCACGACGTCGGCCGGCGCAGCGGCGAGGCGCAGCGGGCGGAGGTCGGCATAAGCCTCCCGGTGCAGCGCTTTCCAGCGGCTTTCCGGGTCCATGGCGGCCAGTTCCGGCCGGTCGTTGTCGGGAACTTTGTCCAAATTGTCCGCGCGCACGGGGAGCTTGGCGAACTGCGGCAGGTCGTCGAGATCGGTCGCGGCGTCGTGGATCGCGGGCACGCTGCGCGCGGTCGCGACCTGGTTGCCGAGATAGGCGGCGAACAGCACGGACGCGGTCAGCGCCAGCGCGTTCAGCCGGCCCGTGCGCGCGCCGCTGCGCCGCGAGGCGATCCAAGCGACGATCGCCAGCACCCCACCCGCGACCGCCGCGTACAGCGCGTAGCGCAGCGCGCCCAAGCCCGCGCCGTACCCCCAGATGTTCGCCGCGGAACCCAGCGCCGCGATCAGCGCCGCCGCGACGCCGCCGAGGCTCAGGATCAGGGCCAGCCATGTCAGGCGGCGCGCCCACCTGCCCCTGTTGTTCGCGTTGTTCACGGCCTGCTCTCCTCGACGGGATTCTCGCGCCTTAGCGGCTGCAGCAGCATGCGGTCGAGGCGCAGTTCGGCGGGGGCGCGAAACTGCGGCACGCCGATCGTCATCCCCTCGTGCCCCGCCGCGGGCTGAGCGCGATAGGTGCCGAACAGCCGGTCCCACACGGCCAGGTTGAAGCCGAAATTGCTATGCGTCTCCCGCGCGACGACGGAATGGTGCGTCCGGTGCATGTCGGGCGTGACCAGCACGCGGCGAAGAACGCGATCGAAGCCCAGCGGCAGCCGGATATTGGCGTGGCTCCACATCGCCGAGGCGTTGAGCACGATCTCGAAGATCAGCACCGCGAGCGGCGGCGCGCCGATGGCGGCGACCGCCGCGAACTTGACGAGCATCGAGGCGACGATCTCCACCGGGTGGAAGCGCAGCCCCGTGGTCACGTCGCATTCCAGGTCCGCATGATGCACGCGGTGGATGCGCCACAAGGCTGGGACCCGGTGAAACAGAACGTGCTGCGCCCAGATGACGAGGTCGAGCAGCACCACGGCGAGCGCGATCTCGACCCAACCCGGGAGATCGACGGCCGCGAACAAACCCCAGCCGCGATCCTGCGCGACGATCGCGGCTCCCACGGCGGCCGTGGGGAACAGGACGCGCACGACAAGCGTGTCCAGCGCAACGAGGCCGAGATTGGACGGCCAGCGCCGCCGGCGGCCGACAGTCTGGCGACGCCGCGGCGCGAGCACCTCCGCCGCCGCGAGCGCCGACAGGACGGCGGCGAAAGCGCCCAGGCGGATCCAGGGTTCGAGGTCGGACGGAAAGCTCACGGCTCCTCCTTGCCCGGTCTGGCACATGATTTCACGCGCGACGTTGCCAGCGAACAGCAAGACAGCTTGGTAGGGCTACCCCTCGAAGTATCGCGGTGACGAGATCGGCGCTATCGGGCCGTCATGCTTCCGCGCACGGCCTCGCCAGCATCGACCAAGCGGCCGTGGCGGCAGGAATTCCGCGCGACGCTGCTGCTCGCCTACCCGCTGATCCTCACCAATCTGACGCAGGCCGGCATTCAGGCGACGGACGTGGTCATGCTGGGCTGGGCGGGTCCGCGGCAGCTCGCCGCCGGCGCGCTGGGCGCGAACCTGTTCTCCATTTTCCTCGTCTTCGGCATGGGGTTGATGACCGCCGCCTCGCCGATGATCGCGCAGGAACTGGGCGCGCGCTTCAACAGCGTTCGCGACGTCCGGCGCACCGTGCGGCAGGCGCTATGGAGCGCGGGCCTGCTGGCGATCCCCGCCTGGCTGGCGCTGTGGAATTCCGAAATCATCTTCCGCGCTTTGGGGCAGGACCCCGGCCTCTCCGCCGCGGCGGCCGAGTATGTGCGCGCGCTGCAATGGGGGCTGCTGCCCGCTTTGTGGTTCTACGCGCTGCGCGGCTTTGTGTCGGCCTTGGAACGGCCGATCTGGTCGCTGGTCGTCGCGGGCGGCGGCATTCTGGTCAACGGCACGCTGACCTACGCGCTGATCTTCGGGCGCTTCGGCTTGCCGCAGCTCGGGCTGACCGGGGCCGGCGTCGCCAGTGACATCACCAACCTGCTCATGTTCGCGGCCATGGCGCTGGTCGTGACCCGGCACCGCCGCTTTCGGCGCTTTCACCTGTTCGGCAACTTCTGGCGTCCGGACCGGGCGCGCTTCACCCGGCTGTGGCGGCTCGGCCTGCCGATCGCGGCCATCTTCGCGCTGGAATTCGGCGTGTTCAGCGCGGCCGTGTTCCTGATGGGCCTGATCGACCTCGCCTCCGTCGCCGCGCACGCGATCGCCATCCAGATCGCCGCGCTGACGTTCATGGTGCCGCTGGGGCTCAGCCAGGCGGTCACCGTGCGGGTGGGCCTGGCGCTTGGCCGCGGCGACAAGGCCGGGATCACGCGCGCAGGGTGGACCTGCTTCGTGCTCGGCGTCGGCTTCATGGCGGCCATGGCGCTGGTGCTCGTTACGCAGCCTCTCCCGCTGATCCACGCCTTTATGGACGAAAGCGACCCGGCGAACGCGCCCGTGATCCCTCTGGCGGTGACGTTCCTCGGCGTCGCCGCCCTGTTCCAGATCGTCGACGGCGCGCAGGCGGTGGGCGCGGGCATGCTGCGCGGCTTGGGCGATACGGCGGTGCCGATGGTCTACGCGATCTTCGGCTATTGGGTGGTCGCGATCGGCGTCGGCGTGGCGCTGGCGTTCGGGGCCGGCTGGGGCGGCGTCGGGATCTGGGTGGGCCTGGCGAGCGGGCTGGCGGTCGTGTCGGCGCTGATGATCGCGCGCTGGATGCGGCGCGAGCGGCTGGGGCTCGTGGGCGCGCTCTAGGGCGTGCGCGCAACCTCGGCCGGTGCCGCGCCGGCGAACAGCGCGCCCGCTTCCGGATAGAGCCGGGTAAGCAACTGCGCCGCCAGTCTCGTCACGATCTCCTGGAGCGAAGCGACGAGGCTCGCGGCATCGCCGTCGCGCCCGCGGGTCCACGCCGCGCGCAACCCGGCCCGCTCGGCCTCGACCGACGATGCCACCGCCGTCTGCCAGTGCGCGGGATGCTCGCCTTCTTCCCAATCGCCGCGCCCCCGGCCGAAATGGGCGACCGCCAGATAGCGCAACAGCGCGGAGCGGACGAGGCCCAGGAAGAAGTCCTCGCCCCACCGGACGCTTTCCCCCTGTTCCCCCTGGACCATGTTGTAACCCCGCGCCGCGCTGCCCGCGCCTATCGCGCCGAGCACGCCGCCGACGAGCATGCCTCCGCCGAGCGTCAGCCCGCCCGCCGCCAGATCGGCCGCCAGCCCGCCCGCCGCGCCGGTCGCGATCCCGCCCAGCAGCGCCGCGAACCCTTCGCGCGCGGGCGCCACGGCGGCGTAATCGCGCCCGAGCCTGCGCAGCACTTCCTTTGCGGCGCGGCCGGACAGATTGTGCAGGCGGATCAGCGCCTCCGTGCTGCCGCGCACGTCGGTCTCCAGTCGCTCGGCAAGTGTGGCCATCGCCCGCCGCGCTTCCGGCGGCTGTTCGTCGCGGATCGACAGCAGCGCCCCCCGCGCCTTGTCGCGCCAGTCCCGCTCGCCCACCGGCTCACGATCGGTCGCGGCGGCGGCGAGATGTTCGGCCAGAACGCGCATCGCCTGTATGAAGCGCTCGACGTTCTTGGCCGCCCAGGCGTCGCTCAGCCGCCGGACCAGATCGCGCTTCGCGGGCGTGACTACGGTTTCGACCATGCGCAGAAGCGCGCCTTCCTGCACCCAGCAGCGCGCAAAGGCGTCCAGCGTCAGCGCGCCGCGCACCACCTCGCCGCCCGGCCCCTCGCGCAGCGCCGCCTCCCAACGCTCCTCGTCCAGTCGGCCGTCCTCGCGCGGCGGGCCGACCTGGTTCAGCAGCAGCAGCACCGGCTTGCCGATCCAGGCGAGAATCTCGAGCTCCGGCTGGACGTAGCCTGCGTCCTCCGGGTCCTCCGCGGCGTTGACGAGGTACAGGATGACATCCGCCTCGTCCCGCGCGTTGCGGACCGCCTGCTGGCTCGACCAGAGCGGCCGGTCACGAAAACGGTCCCAGACCTGGGACAAGAACCAGCCGACGGGATTGCCCACGAGCCGCAGCCGCCTGAGCAGCCGCACCGTGTCGCCGAACCCCGGCGTGTCCCACAGCATCAGGCTGTCGTCGCCGGCCTGCAGCATGAGGTAGCCCGTCGCGACATCGGTCACGTGCGCGGCGTCGCGAACTTCGCCGACGTCACGGGCAAGCAGCGTGCGCACCAGCGTCGTCTTGCCCACGTTGGTGTGGGAGATGAGGCTGAGATTGAGCGTCCGGAGGCTGGCTTCGGACGATGGCGGCGCCGTGCGATCGTCGCTCATGGCCGGTCCGCTCCCTTCGTCGGCGAGCGGAGAAGACCCTCCTCCAGCCGCCGCACGAGCTCGCCCGGTTCGTCCTCCTCCAGATCGAGGCCGATGAAGGCGACGCCGTGGGGGGCGCCGACGCCGCTCCACGCCGACCGCCGCGCCTGCAATCGCGCTTCGTCCGCACCCTGCCCGGACAAGCGCTGGCGAAATGTTGCCTCGTTGAGGATCACGCTCAGCTGCCCGCCTCGCGGCTCCACGATCCGGCGCAAGCCGCCGATGAAGGCGCCCTGGTTCTCCGCCTCCGGCGTCGCGGCCAGATTGAATAGGACGATCACGTGGTCCTCGGCCGCGGCCGGCGCCGCCGCCCCCGCGAGCCATTCGTCTTCGGCGCCATAGGCCACCGGCGAGTCGACGTTCACCTGCGTTCCAGCCCCCAGCACCTGCTTCAGAGTGTCGGCTAGCCGCTCGCCGGACCGGTCGGGCAGGCGGTAGCTGTACGGAACCACGCGCACGGACACGCTCTCGCCGCGCGCACTGCGCAGCAGGCGGCGCGCATAGCCGTCGTCGGGTTGGCCAACCGGGAGCCGCCGGCCCAGCCGCCCGGCCCGCGCCGCGTGCCAGGCGGCCAGTGCCAGACGCGGCCCGATGATGAACAACAGCGCGGTAGCCGCGAACAGGTGGATCCACGGCGCGGCGTCCACGCCGGGACCGACGCTCCACCGCATCGCCCGGATGCCGGCGAGGTCCGGCACCGCGATCCCGGTCAGCAGGCTTGCCGGACCCAGCAGGCTCGTCAGGCCCCCGCGCAGTGTTTCCGCGCCGATAAACGTGCTTTCCCAGCCGGCGCGGTACTCGATCCCCAGCGCGCGGCCATACATGCCCAGAAGCGCGCCCAGCGCCAGCGCCGCCGCGGACAAATGCAGCGTCCGGCTGGCGCGGCTGTAGCTCAGCGCCGAACTGGCGCTCAACCAGTCGCCTGCGAAGCGCCTGATCGCGCGGCCGACGACGGGCTGGGCATCGAGCCTGCGGATCGCAGGTTCGGTCAAGCGCCCGATCAGCCGCGCCAGCCCGTTTCCGCCGGGCCGGTCGACGCTTGGCCTGCGCACCAGCGTCCGGCCCAGCAGGAGGGCGTAAGCGAACAGGTTCCAGACCAGCATGCCGAGCAGCGGAAAGGCGATGATGTTGAGCTGCTTGCCTCCCCCCAGCTCGTTGCTGACGACGCCTAATGCCAGCGCGGCGAGCGGCAGCGCCCAGCTCACCCATTGCGGCCAGCGCGCCGCGGCCGTCACCCGGCGCACGGCGGGAAAGCGTGCAAGCAGGCGTTCGTGCAGGAACTCCGCCCGCCGTGCGAGGAAACCGGCGCTGTCCCCATGCCCGCGGCCCAAGGCATTGGTGGTCGCTTCCCGGCGGTCGTCGCGCGTGAGCACCGCCTCCGCGCCGTCCTCCAGCTCGACGGCGCGCACGAGCAGGAACGATAGGGCGTCCTCCTCCCTCAACGCTTGAAGCTCCTGAGAAACGAACCGCTCACCCCAGGCACAATGACACAGCGGCGTAACGGTTGCCTGAGCGTGAGTTGAGCCGGCTGTCGGTAAGCAAGGCGAGAGCGTCTGCCTCCGTGGCGGCTACCGCGGCGGGTGCGCCCTCAGTCGAAGCCCTCGCGCCGGGAGCCTTTTACCGAAATCCTGCCGCAAGCGGCGGCACGCCGTCAGCGTCGCGCGGGACACGTGATCGTTTTGGGCGGGAAACTGGTGGGCGTGGCAAGGATTGAACTTGCGACCCCTGCGATGTCAACACAGTGCTCTACCACTGAGCTACACGCCCACTCGATGGGGGCCTTAGCCAGCGCGTCCGGGCCGCGCAAGCGCCGCGATCACGGCCCTGCAGTCACAGGCGGCCGTGCTGGTCCTCGCTGACGAACATGCAATCGACCTCGGCGACCAGGTCGCGCAGATGGAACGGCTTGGACAGGACGCGCGCGTCCATCGGCGGGCCGCTCTTCAACGCCACGGCGGCAAAGCCCGTGATGAACATGACACGCAGCCGCGGGTCGATCGCCGATGCGCGCTGCGCAAGCTCGATCCCGTCCATTTCGGGCATGACGATGTCGGTCAACAGCAGGTCGAAATGCTCGGCCTCCAGCAGCGGCACGGCCGCGGTGCCCCGGTCGACGGCGGTGACGTGGTAGCCCGACCGTTCAAGCGCCCGCGCCAGATATTCGCGCATCGACCCGTCGTCTTCGGCCAGCAAAATTCTCGTCATCGTCGCCAGGTACCTCTCGCCGGAGCCGGTGTTCGACCGCCGTATCGGAGGCTATGCGCACAAGCCGCCCGGCTTTCCAGCCTCCATGCCCGATTGCCCCAAGTTCGGACGGCGGCTAGCCTCGATATTGATGACCCCGCCGTCGCGCGCCTTCCATAGCACTCGCACGCCGGCGCGGGTCCCCGTTCTGTTGTCCGTGCCGCACGCCGGCAGGGCGTACACGCCGGGTCTGCTCGCGCTCGCCCGCGTGCCGGCCCCCACGCTCGCGCTGTTGGAGGATCCCTTCGTCGACCGGCTAATCGACGGCGGCGTCGCGACAGGCGCGGCCGCGATCGTCGCGGATGCTCCCCGTGCGGAGATCGATCTCAATCGCGCTCTGGACGATTTTGACCACGGCATGCTCGCCGACCCCCCGCAAGCGGCCTCCGGAATGTCCCATCGGGCAAGTGCGGGCCTGGGACTGATACCCAGTCGACTGGCCTCGCATGGCGCGTTGTGGCACCGGGGACTGGATGCGGACGACGTCGCGCGGCGCGTCGCAACGATTTACGAACCCTATCATCAGGCGCTCGCCGAAACGCTGACGGGGCTGCGCGATCGCTACGGTGTCGCCATCCTCATCGATTGCCATTCGATGCCATCGCGCCCTGGCATGGCGGCCGGGGTGGTGCTTGGGGACCGCATGGGCGAAACCTGCGGCGAGTGGCTGATCGCGGTCGCAGAAAACGCCTGCGCGGATGCGCGGCTACCCTCCGTGCGCAACGACCCTTACGCAGGCGGCGAAATCGTCAGACGGCATGGGGAGCCGAGCGCCAACGTCCATGCGCTGCAGGTCGAATTCGACCGAAGCCTTTACCTGAACTCGTCATCGCGGCCCGATGCGGCTGGAGTAGCGCGGATGTCGCGTTTGATCACGGCTATCGTCACCCGCGCCGCCGACGCCGCGGCTGCCCAATCGCCCCCCGCGATCGCAGCCGAATGAAAAACCACCTCGCAGCAAGGCTGCGAGGTGGCGAGGTTCAGGGAGATAGCGTGAGCGACCCCGAAGGGAGGCTCCCGCAACGCGCGCCGCAAAGGGGGCAAGCGACGGCGCCTCATCAGAAGTAGGTCGTGCCGCGCCCCTTTCAAGCGGCTGCGGCGCCGCCGCTCAACCGGCGCCGTTCGCGGCCGTCGGCAGCTGCTGGGGTGTCGGCACCTTGCCTTGCGCCATCTGCCTGGCGAAGACGTCGCGGATCAGCGGCAGCGAGAACAGATGGGCGTAGATCAGCGCCAGAAGCCCGCTCTGGTTCATCTTGCGCAGCTCGTCCCCGCGCAGTTCCTGCAGCTTCGTCTCGTCGATCATCTGGAACCCGCGGTAAACAAAGGGCTGATCCGAATCGCTGGGTTGAATGGAAACCTCGCCGTCCATCAGCAGGCCAGCCTTTTTGATCTCCGCCATGAACGCCTGCGTTCGCGCGCCGGCCTGTTCGAACTGTTCGCAGAACTGCAGGATCGCCTTGGTCGCTTCACTCGGCTGTTCGCCGTCGAACAGAGCCGTACCGTCCTCGAACTGACCTATCGATCCCGAGCTCGGGTCGAAGCACAGGGACAACTCGTCGCCGTCCTCGCGAAGCTTGGCCAGCATGAAGGGGTACCGGCGCAGGTAGGCCGGGATGTAAACGTTGGCGTTCTCCGGCGAATCATCGGCGAAGACGTTGGCGCCTTCGTTCAGTCCCATTAGCGCCAGCGGCACGGCGTTGTCTCCGACCGAAAAGACGATCGGAAAATGGCGCTGCGCGACGGAGAATTCTTCCACCGTCAGGGGGATGGCGTGCTGGGTCGCCATCATCGGGCGGAGGTCCAGGGAGCGGGTCTTCCACTCGGAATGCAGCTGGCTGGAGAGCGGCTGCACGCCGTTGTAGAACAGCGGAAGATTGGCGGTGGGCGCGGAGGTCGCCATGCGTTGAGGCTCCTGATATCTTGGGGCAGGCGGCGCGGTTGCGGCGCCGGTGAGAACGGCGTCTCGTCTAAGTCGCGCGCCTTCGCCGTGCAAGCGGCGTTGGGGCAATCGCGTTAGCCGGTCGCGCCTGCGGGAACCAACTTGCCGGGGTTCATGATGCCTTGGGGGTCCAGCGCGCGCTTGATAGCGATCTGCGCGGCCAGCCGGACGGGATCGCCCGTACGTTCCAGCTCGGCGAGCTTGAGCTGTCCGATTCCGTGCTCGGCCGAGATCGATCCGCCCGCCGCGACGACGAGGTCGTGAACGAAGGCGGTTACCGCCGCGCCATTCTCCGCCAGCCAGTGCCCGGCATTGCTGTGCGCGGGTGCGCGGACGTTGAAGTGGACGTTGCCGTCGCCAAGATGCCCGAACGCGACCACGCGCGCGCCGGCGAAGCGCGCCTCTGTCGCCGCCGCCGCGTCGACGATGAAGCCAGGCATGGCGGACACGGGGACGGACACGTCGTGCTTGGCGGCGGGACCATCGATGCGTTCGGCCTCCGATATGCTGTCGCGCAGGCGCCAGAAGGCGTCCGCTTGGGCCTCGTTCGCGGCCAACGCGGCATCGGCGACGAGCCCGTCGGCGGCCGCGGACGCAAGCGCGTCTTCCAGCCGGTCGTTGGCCGCATCGCCGACCCATTCGATCAGGACGTTCCAAGGATGTGCGTCGGCCAGCGGCGACCGGGTCCCCGGGATGTGATCCAGCACGAGCCTCAACGCCGACGCGGGGACCAGCTCGAAGCTTTCCAACGCCGCGCCGCCGCGATCCAGTCGCCTTAGCAGCTCCAGGGCCGCGTGCGGCTCCGCGACACCCGCCCACGCCACGGCTCTTGCCGAAATCGCCGGCACCAGGCGCAGCGCAGCGGCTGTGACCACCCCGAGCGTCCCTTCGGCGCCGATCAGCAGATGCCCGACGTCGTAACCGCGATTGTCCTTCTTCAGGGCGGCCAAGCCGTCCAGCCGGTCGCCCGACGGCAGCACCGCTTCCAGGCCAGCGACCAGGCTGCGCATCGTCCCGTGGCGCAGCACCTGCGTGCCGCCGGCGTTGGTGGATACGAGCCCGCCCACTGTGGCCGAGCCCTTGGCCCCGAGCGACAGCGGGAAGCGTCGCCCTGCCGTCGCCGCGGCATCACGCACCGCGCTCAAGGTCGCGCCGGCCTCCGCGATCAACAGAGTGTCGTCGTGCGAGACGCGCCGCACGCGATCCATGCGCCGCAAGGAGAGCAGCAGCGCACCGCCGCCCCCGTCGGGTGTCGCCCCGCCCACCATGGAACTGTTTCCACCCTGCGGCACGAGGGCGACGTGGTTGTCGGCGCACAGCCGGACGATCGCCTGCACCTCGGTCGTGGTCGCGGGCGCCAGCAGCGCCGCGCAGGCGCCGCGGTAGCGCCCACGCCAATCGGTCAACCACGGCATCATCGCATCCGGGTCGCGCGTGAAGCCCTTGGAACCAAGCAGCGACGCCAATCGGGCGAGCATGGCGTCGGAGGGCGGGCGCAGCATGACCTGGAGGTAGGGCCGATGCTCCGACCGCACAATTCATCCGATGTTCAATGCTTGGCGTCATAGTCGCCGCACAGCATGCGCCTTCCCTTTGTCATCATCGCGGCGCTGGTGTCGCTGTTCACCGCCGGTGTCGCGGAAGCGCAGCGCGTTGTGGTGACGCGCGAACAGGTGCGGCGCATCGAATTGCGGTCGCTGCGCGCGCTGCCGGTGCCCCAGCCTCCGACACGGTGGAATGAAGGCCGTGGCCCCAAGTGCATCGCGCGTTCCGAAATCGTCGGCGCATCGGTCGACGCGCAGAAGAGCGTCGACTTCATTCTTCGAGACCGCTCCCGCCACCGGGCGCTGTTGCAACGCAGCTGCCCCGCGCTAGACTATTATGGTGGCTTCTATCTCAAGCCGACTGAGGACGGTAAGATCTGCCAGGACCGCGACGCGGTGCATGCGCGCTCCGGCGGGGAATGCGAGATCGACCGTTTTCGCAAGCTTACGCCCGCCAAAGCACGCTGACTTCCGGCGGCCCCGGGTTAAGCACCTCGCCTTGCGAGGGCTTTGCGCGTATGGCCGCTCGTCTTCCCCGAACGCAATCGGAACCTGAATGAGCTTTGCCGACCTTGGCCTGTCCGACGAACTGCTGCGCGCCGTGGGCGAGAGCGGCTACGACGTGCCGACCCCGATCCAGACGCAGGCGATCCCGTCCGTGCTGATGGGGCGCGACATCGTCGGCATCGCGCAGACGGGCACGGGCAAGACGGCGGCCTTCGTTCTGCCGATGATCGACATATTGGGCCAGGGCCGCAGCCGCGCGCGCATGCCGCGGTCGCTGATCCTGGAGCCGACGCGCGAACTGGCCGCGCAGGTGGCCGAGAACTTCGACAAGTACGGCAAGTACGGCAAGCTCAACATGGCGCTGCTGATCGGCGGCGTCAGCATGGGCGACCAGCTCGCGGCGCTGGAAAAGGGCGTCGACGTCCTGATCGCAACGCCCGGCCGGCTGATGGACCTGTTCGGACGCGGCAAGATCATGCTCAACGGCTGCAGCCTGCTCGTCATCGACGAGGCGGACCGCATGCTCGACATGGGGTTCATCCCTGACATCGAGGAAATCTGCACCAAGCTGCCCAAGGAGCGGCAGACGCTGCTGTTTTCCGCGACGATGCCGCCGCCCATCAAGAAGCTGTCCGACCGGTTCCTCACCAACCCCAAGCAGATCGAGGTCGCCCGCCCCGCCGCCGCCAACGCGCTGATCGAGCAGCGGCTGGTCGAGGTGCCCGCGTCCAAGAAGCGCGACGTGCTCAAGACGATGCTGCGTGAAAGCGAAGTGCGTAACGCCATCATCTTTTCCAATCGCAAGACCACGGTTCGCGAACTCGCGACCAGCCTTGCGCGGTCGGGCTTCGCAGTGGGGCAGATCCACGGCGACATGGACCAGAGTGATCGGATCAAGGAACTCGACCGGTTCAAGGCGGACGAGATCTCGATCCTCGTGGCGTCCGACGTTGCGGCGCGCGGCCTGGACATCAAGGGCGTCAGCCACGTCTTCAACTTCGACGTGCCTTGGCAGCCGGATGACTACACGCACCGCATCGGCCGCACCGGCCGCGCGGGCGCCAAGGGCATCGCCGTCACGCTGGCGACTCCCGATGATGCCGAGGCGATCGCCAGCATCGAGAAGCTGATGGGCTCCAAGATCGCGCGCAGCGGCAAGGCTCCGGAAGCGGCCGCCGAAAGCGTGGCCGAGCCGGAGGCCGCGCCTGCCCGACGGCCGCGGGAGGAACGCTCTGCCCGTCCCGCGCGTGCGCCCAAGCCGGAACGTGCCGCCGCACCCATTCGGCAGGCGGAACCCGCCGCTGAATCCGTGCGGGCGGCCGCGCCGGCCAAGCCGGAAACGCGCCACGTCGACGAGGTCGATTCCGCCTGGAATGGACCGGTGCCGAGTTTCCTGGGAATGTCCATTCCAAGCTGATCGTCGGCCCCGCGTGCTGTTTGCCGCCTGCAAGCTTGTTTCTCCGCCGATCGTTGCGATCTGGGGAGGCTGCAAAGCCCGAACGCAATTCAGGGTAACTTTTTAGGTTCGTTGCCATCGCGACCGCGCTTTCATCTCGGCCCAACGCTGCGATCGCCTTCATCCTCGTCACGGCCGTGCTGGACGTCATGGCGCTGGGGATCGTCATCCCGGTGCTGCCGCAGCTGATCCAGGAATTCACCGGCTCCAACGCGCGCGCCGGCTTGATCAACGGCCTCTTCATCGCCGGCTGGGCCGTGATGCAGTTCATCTTCTCGCCGCTGATCGGCTCGCTGTCGGATCGCTTCGGCCGTCGCCCGATCATCCTGATCTCATCGGCCGGGCTGGCGGTCGACTACGTGCTGGTCGCGCTGGCTCCCAACCTCTGGTGGCTGGTCGCCGCGCGCCTGCTGGGCGGCATCACGACGGCAAGCTTTTCGACCGCCAGCGCCTACCTGGCCGACGTCACGCCCCCGGAAGGCCGCGCCAAGGCCTATGGGCTGATCGGCGCGGCGTGGAGCGCCGGGTTCGTCGCCGGGCCCCTGCTCGGCGGCGTGCTGGGCGACTGGTCCCTGCGCGCGCCGTTCTGGGCGGCGGCGGCGCTGTCCGCAGCGGCGTTCGCCTACGGCCTGTTCGTGCTGCCGGAAAGCCTCCCCGTCGACAAGCGCATGCCCTTCTCTTGGGGCCGCGCCAATCCGCTGGGATCGCTCAAGCTGCTCCGCTCGCACCCCGAACTGAGCGGCCTGGCCAGCGTCAACTTCCTGCTCTGGTTCTCGCACCACGTCTTCACGGCGGTGTTCGTGCTCTACGCCGCCTATCGATACGAATGGGGGCCATCTCAGGTCGGCGGCGTGCTGGCGCTCGTGGGCGTGCTCGACATGATCGTGCAGGGGCTGCTGACCGGGCGCATGGTCAAGCGCTTCGGCGACGCCCGCGTCATGATCATCGGGCTGCTGGGCGGCGCGGCCGGGCTGGCGGCGATGGGCGCAGCGCCCGCGGGCGGGTGGTTCATCGCCGCCATGCTGCCCAACGCGCTCTGGGGCCTATCGATGCCGACGCTGCAATCGCTGATGACGCGCCGCGTATCGGAGTCCGAACAAGGGCAGCTGCAGGGCGCGAACAGCAGCGTGCAGAGCATCGCCGGCATTGCCTCGCCCTTGTTCTTCGGCTGGGTCTACTCGCTGTCTATCGACGGCAGCCACGGCATCGGCGCGTCCGGCACGGCCTTCTACATATCCGCGGCCGTGCTCCTGGGCGCGGCGGTGCTCGGGTGGCGGGTCGCCAGCGAAGCGCGCAAGGCGCGCCGGCCGGCGGTCGCGTGAGCGCCTAGAGCGCGATCTCGCAGCCGGGTCAGCGTCGCCGGTAGCGGGCGCGGAATTCGTCCGCGAACACGGTCAGCGTTCCCGTACCGATCGCTTCCTGCAAACCCTGCATTAGCTGCTGATAGAAGCCGATATTATGCTCGGTCATCAGCATCGCGCCGAGGATCTCGCCGGACCGGACGAGGTGGTGAAGGTAGGCCCGGCTCCAGGTCGCGCAGACCGGGCAGCGGCAGTCGGGGTCCAGCGATCCTTGATCCTCGCCGAATCGGGCGTTGGCGATGTTGAGCGGGCCGTCATGCGTGAACGCCTGCCCCGTGCGCCCCGAACGCGTCGGCAGCACGCAGTCGAACATGTCGATGCCGCGTTCCACCGCGCCGACGATGTCGTCGGGCTTACCCACCCCCATCAGGTAGCGTGGCGCGTCGGCGGGAAGCATCAGGACAGCAAAGTCGAGCACGCGGAACATCTCCGCCTGCCCCTCGCCGACTGCCAGCCCGCCGACGGCATAGCCATCGAAACCGATGTCGCGCAGCGCGTCGGCGGAGGTTCGCCGCAGGCCTTCGTCAAGCGCGCCCTGCTGTATGCCGAACTGCGCCGCCGCCTTCGCATGATCGCCGCCGCCCAGGAACGCGTGGCGCGAGCGCCGGGCCCAGCGCATCGAGCGCTCCATCGCCGCGGCCTGCACCTCGCGGGTCGAGGTCGTCGGCACCAGCTCGTCGAAGGCCATGACGATGTCGGAGCGGAGCAGGCGCTGGATTTCGGTGGATCGCTCGGGCGACAGCAGATGCTGAGATCCGTCGAGGTGCGACGCGAAGGCGACACCCTCCTCGCTTCGCTTGGTGCGCGCGGACAGGCTCATGACTTGGTAGCCGCCGCTGTCGGTCAGGATCGGCCGGTCCCAGCCCATGAAGCCGTGCAGGCCCCCCAGCCGCGCCACGCGTTCCGCGCCGGGGCGCAGCATCAGGTGATAGGTGTTGCCCAGGATCACGTCCGCGCCAGCCGCGCGAACGTCCGTCGGCTTCATCGCCTTGACCGTTGCCGCCGTGCCGACGGGCATGAACGCGGGCGTGCGGATGTCGCCGCGGCGCATGCGGATCGTGCCCGTGCGCGCCGCGCCGTCGGTGGCGGATATCGTGAACTCGAAACGCGAAAGCATGAGCCGCCTTACAGAAAGCGGGCGAGTTCACGCCAGCGTTCTAGCTTGGCGGCAAATGGCAGCGATGCATAAGCGGGGCTGCTCGACGGCAGGTCGA
>DASQNO010000065.1:0-27531 GCA_035644935.1 Sphingomonadaceae bacterium | reverse complement strand
CAAGTTCACCGAAGTCGGCTATGTCGGCCGCGACGTCGAGCAGATCGCCCGCGACCTGGTGGAGGAAGCCGTGCGGCTGGAGCGCGAGCGGCGGCGCGAAGCGGTCAAGACGGCGGCGGAGGACGCGGCGATGGAGCGGTTACTCGACGCGCTGACCGGCAAGGGGGCGAGCGAGGCGACGCGCGCCTCGTTCCGGCAGCGATTTGCCGACGGGCATCTGAACGAAGCGGAGATCGAGATCGAGGTCGCCGACAGCGGCGCAGCGCCTTTTGAGATTCCCGGGATGGGCGGGCAGGTCGGCATGATCAACCTGTCCGAGATGATGGGCAAATTGGGCGGCGCCAAGACGAAACGCCGCAAGCTCAAGGTGCCCGAGGCTTGGACGCGGCTCGTCGACGAGGAGGCGGACCGCCGGCTGGACGCGGACGACGTCAACCGGGTCGCGCTGGCCGACGCGGAGGCCAACGGCATCGTCTTCCTCGACGAGATCGACAAGATCGCCAACAGCGACCAGCGCGGCGGTTCGGTCAGCCGCGAAGGCGTGCAGCGCGACCTCTTGCCGCTGATCGAAGGCACGACGGTGGCGACCAAGTACGGGCCGATGAAGACGGACCACATTCTGTTCATCGCATCGGGCGCGTTTCACACGTCCAAGCCGTCCGACCTCCTGCCGGAATTGCAGGGCCGCCTGCCGATCCGGGTGGAGTTGAAGGCGCTGACCGAGGAAGACTTCGTGCGGATCCTGTCCGACACGCGCGCCAGCCTCACCGAACAATATCGCGGCCTGCTCGCCACCGAAGGCGTCGAGGTGGCGTTCACGCCCGGAGGCATCCGCGCGCTGGCGAGGATCGCGGCGGAAGTGAACGGGCAGATCGAGAATATCGGCGCGCGGCGGCTGCAGACGGTGATGGAGAAGCTGCTGGAGGATGTTAGCTTCGAGGCCGAAGAGCGTCGCGGGGACAGCGTCGTCGTTGACAGCGCCTATGTCGAACGGCAGCTTGCGGAAGTGGCGCGCAACACGGATCTCAGCAAGTATGTTCTTTAGGCTGCTCTTCGCCGCGGCCTTGGTGCTGGCGGCGGCGGCCGCCTCCTCGGCGCCCAAGGACAAGCTTGGGGTGAATCAGCCCGCCCCCGCCTTCTCCGGGCGAACGTTCGACAAGCAGGACTTCACGCTTGGTGGGCTTAAAGGACGGGTCGTGGTGCTCAATTATTGGGCGACCTGGTGTGCGCCGTGCAAGGCCGAGATGCCGATGATGGATCGTTTCTACCGTCGTCACCATGCTTCGGGCTTTTCGATGATCGGAGTCACCACCGAGGACTCGGCCCCGGCATTCATGCTCAAGAAAGTGGACGTCGCGCTTGCCTATCCGCTTGCCCTGCGCTTCAAGGGGAGTGCGTACGAGCGGACGAAATCGGTACCGACGAGCTACGTCATTGATCGTCGCGGGGTGCTGCGTCATATCAAGGTGGGCGCGTTCGCAGAGGACGAGTTCGACGCGTTGATCATGCCGCTGCTTGCGGAGAAAGCGCTTTAGAAGTCGATGAAGGGCCCGCTGCGCCGCTTCTTCCACGCCGCCGTAGCGCATCTGGAAGCGGGGGCGGACCGGGTCGGGGATCTGCTGGCGCTGGGTGAGGGCCATGGCGAGCGGGTGCGTATCGTGCCGTTCGCGGGATACCGGAATGCGGAGCGGGTGCGGCTGCGCGGACGCGTGCTGCGGAATGAAGGCGAGTCGCCGCGGCGACCGGGGCTGATCGACCGACTGGCGGCGGTGATCGACATCTACGACAGTGCCGAGCTTGCGGGCGTCGCCGTGCGGCTGGAGGGCTACGGCCTTGAGGCGGAGGCGGTCAGCGATCCCGAGGGCTATTTCGTCTTCGACCTGCAGCTTGCGGAAACCGGACTGCCTGACCGTACGCAGTGGGACAGCGTGCGGTTGAGCGCTCCGGGCCGGCAGGCGCAGGCGGCGGTCGTACCCGCGCCGGTGCTGGCGCCGGGAGCGGACGGGCATTGGGGCGTGATCTCCGACATCGACGACACGGTGATCGAGACGGGTGCGACCGATCTTCGCGCCAATTGGCGGCGCATCCTGCTGCACGCGCCGTCTGAGCGGCTGGCCGTGCCGGGCGCGGCGGCGCTGTACCGCGCCATCGCCCGCGACCACGCGGCGCCGGCGCGGCCATTCTTCTACGTCTCGTCGTCCCCGTGGAACCTGTACGGGTTCCTCGCCGAGTTCATGGAGATGAACGCCATTCCGCACGGGGCGATGTTCCTCAAGGATTGGGGGATCGACCGGGACACGCTGCTGATGGCGAGCCACGATGCGCTCAAGCTGGCGGCGATCCGCGAGATCCTGGGCTTCTACCCCGAATTTCGGTTCCTGCTGGTGGGCGACAACGGCGAGCGCGACGTGCACATCTACGCGGCGATCGTGGCGGAGTTCGGCGCCCGCGTCGCCGCCGTGTTCATTCGCGACGTGACGGGAACGTGCCGCCAGGGGGAAAAGGCCGAACTGCTGCGCGGCATCGAAGCGGCGGGCGTGCCGACCTTTTGCGGCGGCGGGTTCGACGACGCGGTGGCGGTGTTCACCGCGCTGGAGCTTGATCGTCCGAGAGAGGCCGCAAAGGCAGTGGCGGAGCCGGAGGGGCCCCGCTAAGCTGATCCAGATCAAGGAGAAATCATGAAGCTTGCAGCGCTCGCTTTTGCCGTCCTCGTCGCGGGCGCGCCCGCGCAGGCCAAGCTCTCCGCGCCCGAACAGCGGATGGTGCAGGCGGTGGAGGCGGACCGGGCGCGGTCGCTGGCGCTGCTCGAAAAACTGGTCAACCAGAACAGCGGCACGCTGAACCTGCTGGGGGTCGCCACCGTGGGACGCATGATGCGCGCAGAACTGGAGCCGCTGGGCTTTCGCGTCCGCTGGCTGCCGATGCCGGAGAGCAAGCGCGCGGGACACATCGTCGCCACACACCCGGGCAACCGCAACGGCAAGCGCCTGCTGCTGATTGGGCATCTCGATACGGTGTTCGAGAAGGACAGCCCGTTTCAGAAGTTCACGCTCAGGGGCGACAAGGCATCCGGGCCCGGCGTCGCGGACGACAAGGGCGGCATGGTGGTCATGGTCGCGGCGCTTCGCGCGATGCAGGCGGCGGGGACGCTCAAGAACGCGTCCATCGAAATCGTGCTGACCGGCGATGAGGAGCGGGTCGGCGCGCCGCTTTCCGCATCGCGCCGGGACCTGATCGCGGCCGGCAAGCGCGCGGACGTGGCGCTCGATTACGAAGGCCTGGCGCAGCAGGACGGGCGCGACATGGGGTCGATCGCCCGGCGGTCCTCGACCAATTGGGAGCTCGGCACGACGGGCAAGACGGGGCATTCGAGCGGCATCTTTTCCGAAGGCGCGGGCAACGGCGCGATCTATGAGATGGCGCGGATCATCGCGGCGTTCCGGTCGGAGTTGCCCGAGCCCAACCTGACCTTCAACGTCGGGCTGATCGCGGGCGGCGCGACGGCCGAGACCGATGCGGACGGCATTCGCGCGTCGGCGACCGGCAAGACCAACATCATCCCCGCGGTCGCGATCGCGCGCGGCGACATGCGCACGCTTTCGGCCGAGCAGCTGGCGCGCGTCCAGAAGCGCATGCAGACGATCGTGGCGCGGCCGCTGGCGGGCGCGAGCGCCAAGCTGACCTTCAGCGACACAGGGTACCCGGCAATGCCGCCGACGGCCGGCAACCGCGCGCTACTCGCCCGGCTGAACGCCGTCAACACCGACCTGGGGCTGCTGCAGATGGGCGAGCTCGATCCCTTGCGCCGCGGCGCTGGCGACATCGCGTTCGTCGCCGCCGACGTCGACGGGCTGATCGGCCTGGGTCCGGCGAGCGAAGGCGACCATTCGCCCGCCGAGACGGTGGACCTGCCCAGCATAGACCGGCAGGCCAAGCGCGCGGCGATCCTGATGAGCCGGCTGGCGGCCGAACCGCGCTGATCCGGCAAGGTCCGCGGGCGGGCTGTTCCACTTAGGATCAGGTCCAACATCGCGCTGGGAAGCCGGGCGGCGTTGTGGCGAAAGGCGGCGATGTTGAGACGCATCGCCCGGCTGTTCGTGATCAAGACCCGCCTCGAGGCATGCGCCATCATCTACGCGCTGGCGCTTGGCGCGGTGATGCGCGGGTCGATCTATCTGGACCAGTATCCGGGCACGGGCGGCAAGCTGTTGTACACGGCCTGCCTGGCGGCGGTGTTCATGGCGGGTGCCAAGCTGCTGGAGGTGACGCGGCCGCACAAGGGCGAGCGCCGGCGAGTGTCCGACCGGCGGGAACAGACGCGGGCCTAAGGCGATCGGCGCGGGATTGCGCCGCGTCCCGCCGTGGTGGCACGGGGCCGCATGCGCGCGGCTGTTCAAAGACTGAAAGCCTGGGCGCGCCAATTGAAGATGGATGTCCTTGCGCTGTGGATCGCCGCGCGCAGCCCGCTGACGCCCACCGTTGCCAAGATCGTCGCGGCGACGGTGGCCGCCTATGCGCTCAGCCCGATCGACCTGATCCCCGACTTCGTTCCGGTCCTGGGCTATCTCGACGATCTGGTGCTGGTGCCGCTGGGTATCGCCTGGTCCGTGCGCCTGATCCCGCCGCCGCTGATGCGCGACTTCCGCCGCGCGGCGGAACGCTTTGCGACGCGCCCGCGCAGCCGGGCGACGGCGGTGATCGTGGTGGCTCTGTGGCTGGCCATGGCGCTCGGCGCGGCGCTGTGGTGGAGCGGGACCCTCAAGCGAATGTGACATTGGTGTTGCAGCGGCGCACTTGTCGCCACCCTCCCGCCGCTGCACGATACAACCCACATAAAAAGGGGGGAGCCGGGGGATGCGCGCGACGATCGGGAAGTGGTTCGCCACGGCCGCCTGTCTGGCCATGGGAACGACGGCGGCGGCGCAGACCGTGACGCCCAAGCGCATCGTCGCGTTCGGGGACAGCTTCGCCGACGACGACAATCTGTTCCGGATACTGGGCGTTCCGAACCCGCCCGTGTACCCGACCGGACGTTTCTCGGGCGGCACCAATTTCGTCGACACGCTGAGCCAGAGCTTCGGTGCGGAGCAGGTCAATTTCGCGATCGGCGGCGCGTTCACCGGGCGCGGCAACACGGGCTTCGACAATATCAACGGCCCCGGCATTCCCGGCTTCCCGTTCGAGGTGGACCGCTTCCTCGCCGGCGGCGGCGCGCCCTTCCCCACCACCACGCCGCGCTTCGCGCCCGACGACCTGCTGGCGATCTCGATCGGCGGCAACGACGCCCGCTTCTACCAGTTCAACGGCGGCACCGTCGCGGGCGCCGCTGCGCGCGCTGCGATCAGCGTCAACGAGGCGAAAACCGGGCTAGACCGGCTGGTCGCCGCCGGCGCGCGCAACATCGCGTTCCTGGCGGGCAATGTCGGCGAGCTTCCCGAAGTGCGCGGCACGCCGATCGCGGCCGTAGGTTCGGCGTTCAGCACCGCCTTCAACGCCGGCATGCAGGCGCCGCTCGCGGGCTATGCCGCCAATGGCGCGCTGGTCCATTATCTGGACCTGACGATCGTGGGCAACAGGATCCGCGCCAACCCGGCGGCGTTCGGGCTGGCCACCGCGGACGCGTGCACCGCCGCCTGCGTGCAGAACCCGGAAGTGGCGTCGCAATTCCTGTTCTACGTCGACCGCGTCCACCTGACGTCGGCGGGCTTCGCCATCGTCGCCGGATATTTCCAGCGGCAGATCGAAGCGCCGGGCTTTCTGGAAGCGGGAACCGACATCGGCCTGTCGGGCGCATCGCAGTTCGCCCGCACGATGGAAGGACGCAACGAGTTGACCGGCGCGGGCGATCCCGAGCACCCATTCGGCGTCTATCTGCTCGCGGTCACCGACCGACATGACGGACGGCCGGGCGCGACCAGCTTCGGCTATGATTACGACAGCACGGGCGTGGCCGGCGGCGTCGAGTACAATGCCGGAGGCGGATTGGCGGGCGTGGCCGTGTCCTACACGCGCCCGCGCGCCAGCTTCGACCGGCACGATGCGCGGTCCAAGGCGGATGCATTCCACGTCGGCGTCTACGGCGCGTATGAGGCCGGCGGCGCGTCGCTCAGCGGCACGCTGGGATACGGCCGGTATGACTACAGCTTCCGCCGGGAGGCGGTGATCGACCAGCTTCGCTCGTCGACGGACGGCACCAGCCTGTCCGCCAGCGCGGAGGCGAGCTACGGCTTTCCGCTGAGCGGCACGTTGAAGGCCGGGCCGCTGGTGATGCTGGCCTACACGCGTGCGCGGCTCGACGGCTTCACCGAGGAAGGCGATCCCGCGCTGACGCTTAACGTGCAGCGGCAGAAGCGCAGCTCGCTGGTCGGCGCGGCCGGGATCGAGGTCAAAGCCGATCTGCAGGCGGGCGGATCGGCGATCGCGCCCTACCTCAACGCGACGCTCGCCAGGCAGTTCGACGGCGACGGTCGCCTGACGCGGTTCGCCGGCACGTTCGCGCCTACCATCGTCAATAAGGTCCGCGTCGGCGAACGCAGTGAGGACGTCTACGGGCAGATCGAGGCGGGCGCGTCGTTCGACCTGGGCGCGCGCGTCGCCCTACAGCTGCAGGGCGCCGCGACGATCGAGCAGCCGGGCGGAGACGTGTACGGCGGGTTCGCGGGGGTGAAGGTCAAGTTCTAGGGCTTGGACTTCCTCCTGGCGCAGGACGGATTTCGAATGGGGCGGACAAGGTACCTTTCACCCGCTGAGATCCCGGCCTTCGCCGGGAGGACGCTCAAGTCGCGCACCTTGCGTCGGTCCCCTCCCCGCGCCACATGGCATCCATGCTGATCGAAACCGAAACCACGCCCAATCCGTCCACCATCAAATTCCTGCCTGGCGAGGCGGTGATGGCAACGGGGACGCGAGATTTCGCGACGCCGGAGGAGGCGGAGGCCTCGCCGCTAGCATCCGCGATTTTTTCGACCGGCGACGTCGAGGGCGTGTTCTTCGGCCACGACTTCATCTCGGTCACGGCCGCGCCCGGCGTTCACTGGCATGAGCTCAAGCCGCAGGTTCTGGGCGTGCTGCTGGATCATTTCTCCGCGCGCGCGCCTTTGTTCACCGACAGCGGCGCCGCGGAACGGGACATCGACTTCGGCGACGATCCGGCCGATGCCGACATCGTCGACCAGATCAAGGACCTGATCGAAACGCGCGTGCGGCCGGCGGTCGCCAATGACGGCGGCGACATCGTCTATCGCGGATTTCGCGGCGGCACCGTGTACCTGGCGCTGCATGGCGCCTGCCAGGGCTGCCCGTCTTCGACGATGACGCTCAAGAACGGCATCGAAGGCCTGCTCAAACATTATGTGCCGGAAGTCGTCTCGGTCGAAGCGATCTAGCGCCGCACCCCGCCGCCACTCGACCGGGCGAACGCTTTGACCTAGCACGGCGGCCATGCTGCTCGTCATCGAAACCGCGACGGCCGCGCTTTCGGTCGCCCTAATCGAGGGCGAATGCGTGACGGCGCATCATCACGAGGTCGTCGGCCGCGGTCATGCGGAGCGCCTGCTTCCCGTCATTCGCGACATGCTGGGCAGCCGCGTTCCGGACGCGATCGCGGTGGATTGTGGCCCCGGCAGCTTCACGGGCGTCCGCGTCGGGCTTGCCGCCGCGCAGGGTCTGCGCATCGCGTGGGGCGTGCCGGTGCACGGCTATGGCTCGCTGTCGCTGGTCGCCGCGGGCTTCGGCGAGCGAGCCGCAAGCGCCGTTGCGCTGACGGGCGGGCATGGCGAGCTGTTCGTGGAGATGTTCGACGCCCCTCCCCTGCGGTCCACCGGTCCGCTGCGTTCGCTCCCACCGGCGGAGGCGGCAGCGGCGATCGGGCACGCGCGGATCATCGGCAGCGGCGCGGCGGCGTTGGTCGCCGCGCGTGGTTGGGGCCAGGCGGTGGACGCGCTGCCCCGCGCGGCGGATTTCGTCCACCTGCCGCGGGAGTTGGCGAGCCTGAAGCTGCGGCCGATCTACGGTCGCGCTCCGGATGCCAAGCCGCTGCCTGTGGCGCTTGTCGCGTGAGCGTGATCGCGCTTCGGGACGGGCGCGCGGAGCAGTTGGGCGACGTGATGGCGATCATGGCCGAAGCCTTCGACCCGGCGTTCGGCGAAGCCTGGACCGCGTCGCAGTGCAGCGGCATTCTGATCCTTCCGGGGGTGTGGATGACCTTGGCCGATCTGGGCGGGGCACCCGCGGGCTTCACCATCGCCCGTGTGGTGTCCGACGAGGCGGAACTGCTGCTCCTGGCGGTTCGTGACGAGGCGCGGCGGCGCGGCGTCGGACGCGCCTTGCTGGACGCATTTTGCCACGATGCGGCGCGGCGCGGCGCGAGGCGGGTGCACCTGGAGATGCGCGAGGGCAACGCGGCGGCGGCGATGTACCGTGGCGCCGGCTTCGAACAGGTCGGGCGGCGGCCGAATTACTATCGCGGACCGGACGCCGAATGCTTCGATGCGCTGACGCTTTCGCGCCAGCTTGGATGAGGACATTGTCATTTTCGATGGAAACGGCGTAACCTCGAAGGATATCGCTGGTGTCCTCGGCGCCACCGGCGCGCTCCAAAAGGCTATCGCTATGGACGACGACAACGACCTCGCCGAAACCTTGATCACGCTGACGGCCGACATCGTTTCCGCCCACGTCAGCAACAACAGCGTTTCGGTAAGCGACCTGCCGCAGTTGATCGCCAACGTGCACGGCGCCTTGTCGGCGCTTGGCGGCGCCGCGGAGCCGGTACCCGAGGTCAAGGCCGTCCCGGCGGTTCCGATCCGGTCGTCGATAAAGCCTGATTATCTGGTATCGCTGGAAGACGGCAAGAAGCTCAAGAGCCACCTGATGACGCATCATCAGATGACGCCCGAGGACTGCCGCCGGAAGTGGGGCCTTCCGGCCGACTACCCGATGGTGGCGCCCAATCACGCCGAACAGCGCCGGACGCTGGCCAAGAAGATCGGCCTGGGAACCAAGCGCCGCAAGCGGACGCCCGCGCCTCGCGGCGCAGGCGCGAAGGAATAGGCGAACGACACTCATTCCTGCGGAGGCCGGGAGCAGGTTCAATCCGGTTGCCGCCTCCGCTTCCACAGCCTAAACCGGGATTTATGCACCGCAGGATCGATATCGAAGCTTTGTGCGCCGAAAAGGGGCTGCGGATCACCGATCAACGGCGCGTGATCGCCCGCGTCATCGGCGAGGCCGAGGATCACCCGGACGTCGAGGTGCTGCACGAGCGGGCGTCGGCGATCGACCCCAAGATCTCCATCGCCACCGTTTACCGCACGGTTCGCCTGTTCGAGGAAGCGGGCATTCTGGAACGCCACGACTTCGGCAAGGGCCGCTCGCGCTACGAGGCGGCGACGGAGGCGCATCACGACCATCTTATCGACGTCGAGAGCGGCACCGTGCTGGAGTTCGCCGACGACGAGATGGAAGCATTGCAGCGCAAGATCGCCGACCGCATGGGGTTCCGGCTGATCGACCACCGCATGGAATTGTACGCGGTGCCCAAGGAGCGCGAGGGCTGATCGCAAGCGGCAACCCTCCCCTGCACGCGGGAGAGGGATAGCATGATCCTTCCCTTGCGCATCGCGGCCATGATCCTTTGGCTGCTGGCATTGCTCCCGCTACACGGTATCTGGCGGCTGTTCCGACGCCCCTCCCCCTGGCCGCGCGCGTTCCTGGGCGGCATCGCGCGGATCGCCGGCGCACGTGTGGCGGTTCGAGGCGAGCCCCTGCCCGCCCCGGTGCTGTACCTCGCCAATCATCAAAGCTGGCTGGACATCATGGTCCTGGCGGGCGCGAGCGGGGCGGCGTTCGTGAGCAAGGACGACGTCTCGCGCTGGCCGCTGTTCGGCTGGCTGGCGAGCCTCAACAACACGGTGTTCATCGCCCGCAGCGACCGCAACGGGGTCCGGCAGCAGGCCGACGCGCTGGCCTCCGCCCTGCTCGGGCCCCAGCCCGTGGCGCTTTTTCCGGAAGGCACGACCACCGACGGCGCGGCGCTGCTGCCGTTCAACGCCAGCCTGCTCGGCGCCGTCGCGCCGCCCCCGCCCGGCGTTCGCGTTCAGCCGGTTGCGATCGACTACGGCGAAGCGCGCGCCGACATCGCCTGGTTCGGCGAGGAGACCGCGGCGGCCAACGTCATGCGCGTGCTCCGGCGGCGGGGACGGTTCGACGTGACCCTGCGCTTTCTGCCGATGAAGAGGTCGCCCGGCGATCGCAAGCGGATCGCGCGCGATGCCCGTTCGGCGATCGAGGAGGCGTTGTACGGAGGCGCGTCCCAAAGCGACCGCCCTTTCGGTTCAACGCGCCCGTCCCTATAGTGGTCGAGCCGATGACACGTACCCTACCCACCAGTTTCTCCGTCAAGTCCTTCGGCTGCCAGATGAACGTCTATGACGGGCAGCGCATGGCCGAGATGCTCGAAGCGCAGGGCATGGTCGCCGCCGACCCGGGCGGACACGCCGCCGACGCCGATCTGGTGGTGCTGAACACCTGCCATATTCGCGAGCGCGCGGCGGAAAAGGTTTATTCCGATATCGGCCGTCTGACGCGCGAGGACGGCACGCGGCCGATGATCGCGGTCGCCGGCTGCGTCGCGCAGGCCGAGGGCGCCGAGATATCGCGCCGGGCGCGCACCGTGGACATCGTCGTCGGCCCGCAAGCCTATCACCGCCTGCCCGCAATGATCGCGGACGCCGCGGCCGGGCGCGCTGCCCTCGACACCGACATGCCGCGGCTGGACAAGTTCGCGGCGCTGCCCGCGCGCCGCCGCGTCTCGCCGTCCGCTTTCCTGACCGTGCAGGAAGGGTGCGACAAGTTCTGCACCTATTGCGTGGTGCCCTACACGCGCGGGGCGGAGATATCGCGGTCCTGGCGCGCGCTGCTGGACGAGGCGCGGGCGCTGGTCGACGCGGGCGCGGTGGAGATCACGCTGCTGGGGCAGAACGTCAACGCCTGGACGGGCGAGGACGAGGCCGGGCGGCCGCAGGGCCTGGACGGCCTGATCCGCGCGCTCGACCGGGTGCCGGGCGTCCGCCGCATCCGCTACATGACGAGCCACCCGCAGGACATGACGGACGGGCTGATCGGGGCGCATGGCGACGTCGAAACGCTGATGCCGTTCCTGCATTTGCCCGTGCAATCGGGCAGCGACCGCGTGCTGAAAGCCATGAACCGCAAGCACGACGTCGCGAGCTACCTGCGCATCCTCGACCGCGTTCGCGCCGCGCGGCCGGACATCGCCTTGTCGAGCGACTTCATCGTCGGCTTCCCCGGCGAGACCGAGGACGATTTCGAAGACACGCTGCGGCTGGTGCGGGCCGCGGGCTACGCGTCCGCCTTTTCGTTCAAGTTCTCCGCGCGCCCGGGCACGCCGGCGGCGGAGATGGCGGGGCATGTGCCCGAGGACGTCATGGACGTCCGCCTCCGGCATTTGCAGGCAGGGATCACGCGCGGCCAATTGGCGTTCAACCAGCGAAGCGTCGGCGCGCGCACCGCGATCATGATCGAGCGCAACGGCCGCCGCGCCGGGCAGCGCATCGGCAAGACGCCGTGGATGCAGTCGGTGCATGTGGAAACGGACGCGAAGTTGGGGGAGATGATCGAAGTGGAGATCGTGTCGGCCGGGCCGAACAGTCTGGGTGGCGTCGTGCCGAACCTTGCGAAGGACGCGTACACGTCCGCGCCCGCCGGATTGGCCGCTTAGTGGCCCGCCGCCCCGACACCTCCACGCCCGTGCCCGAGCGCGCGCGCCTCGAGGTCCAGTTCGACCAGCCGCACCTGCTGGGTCCGCTGTTCGGCGAGTACGACCGCAACCTGGTTTCCATCGAAAACCGGCTGGGCGTCTACATCTCCGCGCGCGGGACCAAGATTCAGATCGAGGGCGAGGCGGACGCCGCCGCGCGTGCGCGGGACGTGCTGACGGGCCTCTACAACCGCCTCGACAAGGGTCAGGACATCGACGCGGGCGCGGTGGACGCGGTGATCGCCATGTCCGCGCAGCCGACCATTGCCGGCCTGGTCCAGCGCGACGTGTCCGAGCCGCCCAAGGTCATGATCCGCACGCGCAAGAAGACCATCGTGCCGCGCTCGGCGACGCAGGTCGCGTATATGGAGGCGCTCGGCCGCGACGACGTCATCTTCGCGCTGGGGCCGGCGGGCACCGGCAAGACCTATGTCGCCGTCGCGCAGGCGGTGCAGCAGCTGATCGGCGGCTCTGTCGACCGGCTGATCCTGTCGCGTCCGGCGGTGGAGGCTGGCGAGCGGCTCGGCTTCCTGCCAGGCGACATGAAGGAGAAGGTCGACCCCTATCTGCGCCCTCTGTACGACGCGCTGTACGACATGCTGCCGACCGAGCAGGTCGAGCGCCGCATCGCGTCCGGCGAGATCGAGATCGCGCCCATCGCCTTCATGCGTGGGCGCACGTTGTCCGACGCGTTCATCATCCTGGACGAGGCGCAGAATACCACGCCGCAGCAGATGAAGATGTTTCTGACGCGCTTCGGCATGGGCAGCCGCATGGTGGTGTGCGGCGATCCCAAGCAGATCGATCTGCCAACGGGCCAGTCCGGCCTTGCGGACGCGGTAGGCAAGCTGGAAGGCATCCAGGGCATCGGCACGATCCGTTTCGGTTCAGGCGACGTCGTTCGCCACCCGCTCGTCGGCCGCATCGTCGAGGCGTACGAGGGCGTGGGTTAGTGGCGACGAGGCTGGATTGCCGCGCCGCGCTTCAGCGACGGCGGGTTAGTTGATCGACGTCGAAGTCTCCAAGTCCCCCGACTGGGACATCTTCACCGACTGGAACCAGCGCGCGCACGATGCGGTGCTGACCGCGGCGCGGGTCAGCGGACTGCAGCAGGTGGAGGACTCCCCCGCCACGTTCGAGGTGTCCGTGCGGTTCACCGACGATGCCGAGGTCCGGACGCTCAACGCCAGCTATCGCGGCAAGGACAAGCCGACCAATGTCCTGTCCTTTTCGATGATGAGCGCGGACGAGCTTGCCTCTCCGCCCGCGCATGGCGGGTTGTTGGGCGATATCGTGCTCGCGTTCGAGACTTGCTTGGCGGAGGCCGAGGAGAAGGGGGTTTCGGTGGCGGATCATGCCAGTCACCTCCTCGTTCACGGCACGCTGCACCTGTTCGGGCACGATCACGACGAGGACGGCCGCGCGGAAACGATGGAGGGGATCGAGCGTAGAGCCCTGCATCACATCGGCATCGCCGACCCCTACGCCTGAAGGCACCCGCGCATGAGAACCGATACGATAGCCGGCGACGACGAGGAGCCCAGCCGATCTAGCACCGGGGGGTCGCGGCTGTGGCGCGGCATGCGCGCCTTGATCTTCGGCGAGGACAGCGAGCCGACGCTTCGCGACCAGATCGAGGAGGCCATCGACGAGCATGAAGGCGAAGTGCCGGTGCGCGGCGACCTTTCGGCCATCGAGCGGCAGATGCTGCGCAACCTCCTCCACTTCGGCGACCTCACCGCCGGCGAGATCTCCGTGCCCCGCGGCGACATCATGGCGGTGCCGCACACGGTGAGCTTCGCAGAACTTATGACCGCGTTCACCGAAGCCGGCCACAGCCGCCTGCCCGTCTACGAAGGGGAATTGGATACGATCACCGGCATGATCCACGTCAAGGACGTGTTTGCGCGCGCGCAGGCCGGCGATCACCCGGACGACATCTCCTCGCTGGTCCGCGTGCCGCTGTTCGTGCCCGAATCGATGGGCGTGCTCGACCTGCTCGCCCGCATGCGTGCGCAGCGCATTCACCTGGCGATCGTCGTCGACGAGTTCGGCGGCACCGAAGGGCTGGTGACGATCGAGGACGTCGTCGAGGAGATCGTCGGCGATATCGAGGACGAGCATGACGACGAGAACGTGGGCATGCTGCACGCGGTGGAGGACGGCATCTGGGACGCCGACGCGCGCGCCGAGCTGGAGGATGTCGGCGAGACGATCGATCCGCGGTTGGCGGTGATCGAGGAAGACGTCGACACGCTGGGCGGCCTCGCCTTCCTGCTCGCCGGGCGCGTGCTGGCGGTGGGCGATAGCGTTGCGCACCCCAGCGGCTGGCGGCTGGAGGTAACGGAAGCCGACGCCCGCCGCGTCACCAGGCTGCGGCTGCATGCGCCGGTGGACGCGGATGGCGGGGAATGAACCGTGTTGCCCGGCCATCGCTGAAACGTTGGAGCGGTTTCGCGGTGCTTGGACCGCTCGCTGCAAAACCCCTCCACCATCCCGTTCCGGGATGGTCCCCCTCCCCGGCGAAGGCCGGGGAGGACTTTAGGTGAAGGAAATCCTTTGAAGCGCGCTCCCCTTCTCGCTCTTCTCGCTTTGGCCGCGTGCGGGGAGTCGGCGAAGCTTTCGGTGGAGGAAGGGCAAGGCCCCGCGCCCAAGCTGACCGCACCCGTCAAGACGCTGATCCCGACGGTGAACATCGCCGAGGCGGTGGGCTGGCCCGCGGGACGAAAGCCCGTCGCTGCCGCGCCGTACGTCGTCAATGCGTTCGCGGGCGGGCTCGACCATCCGCGCTGGCTGCACGTGCTGCCCAACGGCGACGTGCTGGTGGCGGAATCCAACAAGCCCGCCCCGCCCCAGGAGAAAAAAGGCGGGATCAAGAGCTGGATCCAGAAAAGGGTCATGGACAAGGCCGGCGCCGGGGTGCCGTCCGCCGACCGCATCACGCTGCTGCGCGACGCGGACGGCGATGGCGTGGCGGAAGTGAAGACGCCGTTCCTCACCGGCTTGCGCTCGCCGTTCGGCATGGCGCTGGTGGGGTCGACGCTCTATGTCGCCAACGCGGACGCGCTGGTCGCCTTTCCCTATGCGGCGGGCGCGACGCGGATCGACGCCCCTCCCCGGCTCGTCGCCAGGCTGCCCGCGGGCCGCAACCACCACTGGACCAAGAGCCTCATCGCCTCCCCCGACGGCACGCGGCTCTATGTCGGCGTCGGATCCAATTCCAACGTCGCCGATCACGGCATGGACGAGGAGGTCGCGCGCGCCGCGATCCTGGAGATCGACCCGGCGACGGGCCGCAGCCGGGTGTTCGCGGGCGGGCTTCGCAATCCCGTCGGCCTCGCGTTCAATCCGGCGGGCGGCGCGCTGTGGACCGCGGTGAACGAGCGCGACGAGATCGGCAGCGACATGGTGCCCGACTACATGACCAGCGTGCGCGACGGCGGCTTCTACGGCTGGCCGTGGAGCTATTGGGGACAGACGGTGGACACGCGCGTCAAGCCGCCGCGGCCGGACATGGTCGCCAAGGCGATCCGGCCGGACTACGCGCTCGGCCCGCACACAGCGTCGCTGGGGCTGACGTTCGGGCCGGGTGGCGCCTATATCGGCCAGCACGGATCGTGGAATCGCAAGCCCAGGAGCGGCTACAAGGTTATCTTCGTGCCGTTCGCGGGCGCCCGGCCGTCCGGCCCGCCCCGCGACGTGCTCACCGGCTTTCTGGACGGCGACAAGGCGATGGGTCGCCCGGTGGGCGTGCAGTTCGCACGCGACGGGGCGCTGCTTGTCGCGGACGATGTGGGAAACAAGGTCTGGCGGGTGAGCGGGTTCAACTAGATCCTCCCCGAGCGCGCTCGGGGAGGGGGACCGTCCCGTGTAGCGGGACGGTGGAGGGGCATGGTGTGGACTCGGGCGCTTCGCGCCGCCCCTCCACCACGCCGGCTTCGCCGCCGTGGTCCCCCTCCCCTGGCGAACGCCAGGGGAGGATCTAGCGCGCGAACAGGTTCTCGCGCCGCGCCATCGCCTTGAACTCGATCGCGTTGCCCGACGGATCGAGCAGGAACATCGTCGCCTGTTCGCCCGGCTGGCCTTCGAAGCGCACGCCGGGTTCGATCACGAAACGCGTTCCCGCCGCGCGCAGCCTGTCGGCGAGCGCCCGCCAGGACGCCATGTCGAGCACCAGCCCGAAATGCGGAACGGGGACGTCGTCGCCGTCGACCGCGTTGCTGACCGCCGACGGTTTGGCCGCCGGATCGAGATGCGCGACGATCTGGTGGCCGTGCAGGTCGAAGTCGATCCATTCGTCCGAACTGCGCCCCTCCGGGCAGCCGAGCAGGTCGCCGTAGAAGGCGCGCGCGGCGGCGAGGTCGTGGACGGGAAAGGCGAGGTGGAACGGCGGCAGGGTCATGGATGGAACTCTACGCGCTGAGCGCAGCCAGCTGAACCCCCGTCATCCCGGCGCACGCCGGGAGCCAAGGTCGCCGGGTCGGCAGGTCCGGCCGGAAGTTTTCGCGCGCCCCCAGAGGACCGTGATCTTGGGTCCCGGCGTTCGCCGGGATGACGTTCGGCCGCATCGGCCTGATGGCCGAGCGAAATCATCATGCGCGGGGGGGGCACGAGAAAACGCTGTCCTACAGCGCACCTATCTGGTTAGGTTGTTTGCATGTCCGATTCGTTTGCCTTTCCGGTCGTGCCGCCGGTCCGCCCTGACGGATTTGCTGCTTTCGCCCGTTCCCCGCGCGGGCTAATTGGCGTTTCGTGATCCCCATCCTGTTCGCCTTTCTCGCCGGTCTGGCCTCGGCCTGCGCCTTCGCGCCGCTGAGCATCGGGCCGCTGATGATCGCGGGCTTCTGCGCCCTGCTGCTGCTGCTCGGCCGCGCGGAGACGATGCGGCGGGCGCTGGCGCTGGGATGGGCGTTCGGGTTCGGGCAGTTCGTGCTGGGTCTCAACTGGATCGCCACGGCGTTCACGTTCCAGGCGGCGATGCCCGCCTCGCTCGGCTGGGTCGCGGTGGTGCTGTTGTCGGCGTACCTGGCCGTCTATCCGGCGATGGCGGCGGGCCTGGCGTGGCGGTATGGCGGAGGGCGCTTAAAGGCTCCAGCCGCCGAGGGCGGATGGAATGCGTCCGAAGGTCGCCGTAGCCAACTGCAATTGGGCCTGCTGCTCGCCGCCGCGTGGATGGTGACCGAGTGGCTGCGCGGCACGATGTTCACCGGATTCGCGTGGAACCCGGTGGGCGTGTCGCTGCTCACCACGCCGCTGGCGCAGCTGTCGCCGTTCGTCGGCACCTACGGATTGTCGGCGATCGTCGTGCTGGGCGGCGCGGTGTTCGCGCTGGCGTTCACGCGTGAACATGCGGCCAAGCGGCAGGGCGCGTGGCTCGCCCTGGTGCTGGCGGCCGCCACAGTCACTGGGTGGCTGCGCGACGATCCCGCGCCCGCGGGCACGCGGATGGCGCGCGTCGTGCAGCCCAATATCGGGCAGCAGAACAAGCACAACCCGGCGTTCGACCAGGAAACCTACCGGCGGCTGATCGGGCTGACGGGCGAACCGGCGAACGAACCGCGCCTTGTGTTCTGGCCCGAGGCCGCGATCCCCGACTTTTTGGAGGACGAGCCCGCCCCTCGCCGCCGGCTGGCCAGGCTGCTCGCCCCGCGCGACGTGCTGCTGACCGGCGGCACCAAGATCGAGCGGGACGCCGCGGGTGCGCCGGTGGGCGGGCGCAACAGCCTGTATGTCGTGATGCCCGACGGGCGGCTGCCCGCGCGTTACGACAAGGCGCATCTGGTGCCGTACGGCGAATATCTGCCGGCGCGACCGATATTGTCGGCGATCGGCCTGTCGCGGCTGGTGCCCGGCGACCTCGACTTCTGGCCCGGACCCGGCCCGCGGACGCTCCCCGTTCCCGGCTACGGGCGGATGGGCGTGCAGATCTGCTACGAGATCGTGTTCTCGGGCCACGTCGTCGACCGCGACGACCGCCCCGATTTCCTATTCAATCCGTCCAACGACGCCTGGTTCGGCCGCTGGGGCCCGCCGCAGCATTTGGCGCAGGCGCAGTTGCGCGCGGCCGAGGAAGGCATGCCGGTGATCCGTTCGACGCCGACCGGCATCAGCGCGGTGATCGACGCGCGCGGGCGGCTGCTGGCGTCGCTGCCGTGGCAGAAAGCGGGGCGCATCGACGCGCTGATCCCGGGGCCGCTGCCGCCCACGCCGTTCGCGCGGTTCGGTAATCTGCTGAGCTTCGCCTTCGCCGCGCTGCTCGTCGCCGCCGCATGGCTCGCCCGCCGGCGCCATTTGCCAGCGTGAGGACGCGCCGCTAAGCGATATAAGCATATCCTTATATCATGATGGAAAGACCTGGCCGCATGCGCGACAACTACCTGTTCACGTCCGAATCCGTTTCCGAAGGTCACCCGGACAAGGTCGCGGACCAGATTTCCGACACGGTTGTCGACCTTTACCTCGGCAAGGACCCGCAGGCGCGCGTCGCGTGCGAGACGCTGGTCACCACCAACCGCATCGTGCTCGCCGGCGAGGTCCGCTGCGCCGAGCCGGTGACCAAGGAGGAGATCGAGGCCGCCGTGCGCGAGACGGTGCGGCGCATCGGTTACGAGCAGTCCGGCTTCCACTGGCAGCACGCCGACTTTTCCAACCATCTCCACGCGCAGTCGGCGGAGATCGCGATGGGCGTCGATGAAAGCGGCAACAAAGACGAAGGCGCGGGCGACCAGGGGATCATGTTCGGCTTCGCCTGCGACGAGACCGAGTCGCTGATGCCGGCGACGCTGCATTATTCGCACCGCATCCTGGAAAAGATGGCGCTCGACCGCCATCGCGGCACGGCGCCGTTCCTGGAGCCGGACGCCAAGAGCCAGGTGACGCTCGCCTACGAGAACGGCCGCCCGACGCGCGCGGTGAAGCTGGTCGTGTCGACGCAGCACGGCCCGGCCGCCGAGCAGGCGCAATTGCGCGAATATGCGACGAGCGTCATGGCGGACACGCTGCCGCCCGGCTGGATGCCGGGCGCGGAGGATATCTTCGTCAACCCGACGGGCCGCTTCGAGATCGGCGGGCCGGACGGCGACGCCGGGCTGACGGGGCGCAAGATCATCGTCGACACGTACGGCGGCGCGGCCCCGCACGGCGGCGGCGCGTTTTCCGGCAAGGACCCGACCAAGGTCGACCGGTCCGCCGCGTACATCACGCGCTACCTCGCCAAGAACATCGTCGCCGCAGGGCTGGCGCGCCGCTGCACGATCCAGCTGTCCTACGCGATCGGCATCGCCGAGCCGCTGTCGCTCTACGTCGATCTCCACGACACGGGTTCGGGCGTCGAGGCGTCGCGGCTGGAGCAGGTGTTGCCCGAACTCGTGCGCCTGACCCCCAAGGGCATCCGCACGCATCTGGGATTGAACAAGCCCATCTACCGCCCGACGGCGGCGTACGGGCATTTCGGCCGGCGGCCGGACGGGGATCTGTTCACCTGGGAGAAGACGGATCTGGTGGACGCGTTGAAGCAGGCGGTATGATTTCTCCCCTCCCCTTCAGGGGAGGGGCTGGGGGTGGGGCGGTGTCGACGTTTGTGCCGGATTCCGAAGCTCAGTCCCACCCCAACCCCTCCCCCGAGGGGGAGGGGCTTGCTCGAAACGACCCCACCACTATCCGCCGCCTCTACGGCCGCCGCCAGGGGCACAAGTTGCGTGGCGGGCAAGGCGCGCTGGTCGAGGAGTTGCTGCCGACACTGGCGGTGCCGGAGGGGCCGCTGGATGCCGCGACGCTGTTCGGTGAGGACCGCCCGCTCCAGCTGGAGATCGGGTTCGGCAGCGGCGAGCATTTGGCCGACCAGGCCGAAGCGCATCCGGAGGCCGGCTTCATCGGTTGCGAGCCGTTCCTTAACGGCGTGGTCGGCGCGCTGCAGCACATCGATGCGCGCGGCATCGGCAACATCCGCCTGCACATGGGTGACGCGCTGGACGTGCTGGAACGGCTGCCCGATGCGTCGCTGAGCCGGGTCTACCTGCTCCACCCGGACCCCTGGCCCAAGGCGCGGCACGCCAAGCGCCGGTTCGTCAACGCAGGGCCGCTGGACCTGATCGCCGCCAAGCTGAAGCCGGGGTGCGAGTTCCGGTTGGGGACGGACGACCCGACCTATTGCCGCTGGGCCACCATGATCATGAACGGGCGGCGCGATTTCGAATGGCAGGCGCGCACGGCGCGGGACTTCCTGACGCGGCCCGCGGACTGGCCGGAAACGCGCTACGAGCGCAAGGCGCGCGCCAAGGGGCACGAGGTTTGGTACTTCCGGTATGTGCGGACATGATCGCGATCCGCCCCGCCCACCCGCGCGACACGGCGGCGCTCGCGCGCCTGAAGCTGGCGACGTTTCGCGAGACGTTCATCGAGGAGTTCCGCATTCCCTACCCGCCGGGCGAACTGGCGCTGTTCGAGGAGGCGTCCTACGCGCCCGCGACGGTGGCGGCGGAGCTTGGGGATCCGGCGCGGGCGACGTGGATCGCGGAAGGCGCGGGCGGGATGGTGGGCTATGCGCAGGTCGGGCCGTGCAAGCTTCCGCATCCGGAGGTGAGGCCGGGATCGGGCGAGCTGTACCAGCTGTACATGTTCCGGACGGCGCAAGGGTCGGGGCTGGGGTCCCGGCTGCTGACGCTGGCGACCGACGAGCTGGCGCGGCGATATCCGGGGCCGGTGTGGCTGGGGGTGTGGTCGGGGAACCACCAGGCGCAGCGTTTCTACCGCAAGCACGGCTTCGACAAGGTCGGCGGCTACCGCTTCCCTGTCGGGCGAGGCTGGTTCGACGACGAGTTCATCTTCCGGCGGGGCTAGGCCCGATGCGGCCGAGGGCCTTGCGGAAGCGGGGATCGAGCGGCTGCGGGCGCCTGCTGCGGCGGTCGACATAGACGTGGACGAAATGGCCTTCAGCGGCCGCGTTCCGGTGGTCCTCGCCGAACACGCCCAGGCGGTAGCGGACGCTGGAGGCGCCGATATGTTCGGCGAGCAGGCCGATCTCCACCGTGCCAGGAAAGTCGAGCGGCGCGGCGTAGCGGCAGCCGGTTTCCACCACCAGGCCGATGGGTCCGTCGCCGGCCAGATCGAGCAGGCCGGCGGCGATGAGCCAGCCGTTCACCGCGTCGTCGAACCAGCGATAATGCACGGTGTTGTTGACGTGGCCGTAGCGGTCGGCGTCGTCCCATCGCAGCGTGATGCGGGTCCAGGCGCGAAAGGCGTCGCGGCCGAGCAGCGGCGTGCGGCTCACCACGCGGCCTCGTAGAGGCGGAGCGCGTCGGCTCCGGTGATCGGGCACGGATTGTTCACCAGCAGCCGTTCGTGCTTCATCGCCTCGGCCGCCAGCATCGGCAGGTGGGCGCGTTCCACCCCGACCTCGCGCAGGCGCTGCGGCAGGCCGGAGGCGGCGGACAGGCCCGCCATCGCCTCGATCAGCCCGCGGGCGCGGCCCTGGTTGCCCAGCGGCTCGAGCGCCGGATCGACCATCGGGCCGAGCGCCGCGTAGTCGGCGAGCGCCGCGTCCATGTTGTGCGCCAGCACGGGGCCAAGCATCAGCGCGTTGGTGAGGCCATGCGGCAGGTGGAAACGGCCGCCCAGCGGATAGGCGAGCGCGTGAACGCCGGCCACCGGCGCGTTGGCGAAGGCGACGCCGGCGAGATGGCTGCCGAGCAGCATCGCCTCGCGCGCGGCGAGGTCGCGAGGCTGGTTGCAGGCGGCGAGAAGATTGGCCGCGAGGAGGCGAAGCGCCTCGCGCGCGAGCATGTCGGAGAGCGGGTTCTTGGCGTGGCGCGAGGTGGTGGCTTCGATGGCGTGAACCATGGCGTCGATGCCGGTGGCGGCGGTGACGTGGCGCGGGAGCCCGAGCGTCAGTTCGGCGTCCAGGAGCGCGTGTCCGGCGACCAGCGCGGGGCTGCTGACGCCGCGCTTCTCCCCGTCGGGCAAGGTGATCACCGAGACCGGCGTGGCTTCCGAGCCGGTGCCGGCGGTGGTGGGGACGAGGACCAGCGGCAGGCCGGCGCCGCGGGCGTTGCCGACGCCCCAGACCGCGTCGATGTCCTCGCCCGAGCCGATGAGGTAGGCCGCGAGCTTTGCGACATCCATCGGGCTGCCGCCGCCAAAGCCGACTACGGCGGCGCAGTCTCGGCCCGCGTCGACGGCGGCAAGCAAAGTGGCGAGCGACGGGTCGGCCTCGACGCGGTTGAAGACGACGATCTCGCGGTCCCGACCGAGCGCGACGAGCGGCGCGTCGGTGAGGCCTGCCGCGCGGACGCCGACGTCGGTGACGAAAAGCAGCGGCCCGGGAGGGAGCAGCGCAGGCAGCTCCGCGGTCGCGCCGCGGCCCGCGATGACGCGCGGCCCGTACGAGAAACGGCTGATCACCGGCTACCCGTTCGCCCCGAGGGCAATCGAACGTCGTACACCGGGTGGTTAGCGCCCCTCGTTTTCACTCGGGACGAACGAAGACAGGCGGGAAGCGCCAAAGCTCAGGCGGGGGTCAATCGCAGCAGCCGTCCGCCTTCGCCGTCTTCAAGCACGTAGATCGCGCCGTCGGGGCCCTGTTCGACCTCGCGGATGCGCGCGCCCATCGGGAACTGGTCGCCCTTGGCCGCGCGATCCCCGTTCAGAGCCACGCGAACCAGCGCTTCGGAGGACAGGCCGCCGATGAAGGCGCTGCCCTTCCACTGTGGGAACAGGTTGCCCGAGTAGATCATCAGCCCGCCGGGCGAAATCGCCGGATTCCACGACACCTTGGGCGCCTCGAAGCCGTCGCGCGGGCTGTGATCGGGGATCGGCTTGCCGTCATAATGATCGCCATTGGACACGTTGGGGTAGCCATAGTTGCGGCCCTTGACGATCAGGTTGACCTCGTCGCCGCCCTTGGGACCCATTTCCTGCTCCCACAGGCGCCCAGCTGAGTCGAACGCGATGCCCAGCGGATTGCGGTGGCCCAGCGTCCAGACCTGCGCTGCGACGCCGCCCTGTGCCGCGAACGGATTGTCGCGCGGCACGCCGCCGCTGTCGGTCAGGCGAAGGATCTTGCCCAGGCTCTGCCCCAGGTCCTGCGCCGGCGTGAATTTCTGCCGGTCGCCGGTGGAGATGTACATCATGCCGTCGGGGCCAAAGGCGATGCGGTGGCCGAAATGACCGTTGCCGCTGACCTTGGGCGATTGCCGCCAGATCGCCTGAAAGCCGTCCAGCCGCGCCGCGTTGCCCGCGCGGACGAGCTTGCCGCGACCGACAACGGCGCCCTTGCCGCCTGACCCCGCCTCGACCCAGCTGAGGTACACCAAGCCGTTGCTGCGGAAGTTCGGGTGGAGGACGACATCGCCCAGCCCCCCCTGCCCGCCGTAGGACACGGCGGGAACGCCGCTCACTTCGATCGGTCGTCCATTCGCGCCGCGCAGCAGCAGCCGGCCAGGCTTTTCGGTGATCAGCAGGTCGCTGCTGCCGGGCAGGAAGGTCATCGCCCAGGGCTCGTTGAATGTGCCGAGCGCGGTCACCTTGAACGGTTTTCCTCCGGCTTCACGGCGGTCGTTGGCGCGCTTCGCTCCCGCGGACGCGCCCGATGTCGACACCGCGCCCGTATCCCCCGTCCGATCGGAACCGCCGGTCTGCGCGTCGGCGATGCCGCAGGAGGCAAGCGCGGCGGCGACGAGGAACGTGCTGGCAGCGACAGAAGGTAAACGCATGCTGTTGATGCTCCGGTCCGGTGACGATTAATTGCGCTGCAAGATAGGACAGGCGTGGCAGCGTGACCATATGCCTCGTGTCGGGCGCCGCCCGGGCGTTCTAAAGCCAAGGAAAGTCGCTTGCCCCTCGCGCCCTCCCCGCCCGTCGCGTTGCTGTCCGTCGCGACGGCCGTTCCCCCGCACGTGCTGACCCAGGAGGCGGCCAAGAACCTTGCGCGCCGGCTGTTCGGGACGCGGACGGAGCGCTTCGCGCGGCTGGAGCCGGTGTTCGACAATGCGGGGATTTCGCAGCGGCACATCGTGCGCCCGCCCGAATGGTACGAGGGGGACCATGGCTGGTCTTCGCGCAACGGCGTCTATCTCGAAGCGGCCGAAGCCTTGTTCGTGGAAGCGGCGGAGCGCGCCCTGTCCGAGGCGGAAGTCCCGGCGGAGGCCGTGGACGTCGTCATGACCGTGTCCACCACGGGCATCGCGACGCCGAGCCTGGAAGCGCGGGTGGCGGGCCGGATGGGCTTTCGCCGCGACATCGAGCGGGTGCCGGTGTTCGGGTTGGGCTGCGCGGGGGGCGTCAGCGGCCTGGCGATCGCGTCTCGGCTGGCGGCGGGCGGCAAGACGGTGCTGTTCGTGACCGTTGAGCTGTGTTCGACGTCGATTCGGCTAGACAAGCTGACCAAGGCCAACATCGTCGCCACGGCCTTGTTCGGCGATGGCGCGGCGGCGTGCGTGCTGCGCGGCGGGGCGGATGGGGGCGTGGCGGCGATCGAGGGCGGCGGCGAGGTGCTTTGGCCGGAAACGCTGGGGATCATGGGCTGGGACGTCGAGGACCCGGGCCTGGGCGTGATCTTCGACCGGGCGATCCCGCCCTTCGTCGAGGAGAACATGGCGGAAGCGGTGGCGACCATCGCCGCGCACGCCAACGTCGCGCCGGACGGCATCGACCGGTTCACCTGCCACCCGGGCGGGGCCAAGGTGGTGGCGGCGCTGGAGGACAGCCTGCAATTGGAGGAAGGCGCGCTGGATCACGAGCGTGCGGTGCTGCGCGAATATGGGAATATGAGCGCGCCGACGGTGCTGTTCGTGCTGAAGCGATTGCTGGAGTCGGGGGCCTCGGGGCGAACGATGTTGCTGGCGCTGGGGCCGGGGTTCACCACCACGGGTCTCAGCCTTATGGTTGCCTGATCATCCGTTCGTCCCGAGTGAAAACGAGGGGCGTCAATACAAGTTTAGCGCCCCTCGTTTTCACTCGGGACGAGCGAGTATGATTTCATGTCCGTGATCTGGCCGCATATCGCCATCCTGGCTTTCGTCACGTTGCAGCGTCTTAGCGAGCTCGCATTGGCGCGGCAGAATACGGCGGCGCTGCTGGCGCGGGGCGCCCGGGAAGTGGCGCCCGGCCATTACCCCTTGATCGTGGCGGTGCACGCGGGCTGGCTGGCAGCCTTGTGGTGGCTGGCGCCCGGACGCCCGATCGACTGGTGGCTGATCGGCCTGTTCGTCCTGCTGCAGCTGGCGCGCGTGTGGGTGATCCGCACGCTGGGGCCGCGCTGGACGACGCGGATCATCATCCTGCCGGGCGCGCCGCGCATCGACACAGGGCCGTTCCGCTACCTCAGCCACCCTAATTACGCGGTTGTGATGGCGGAACTCGTGCTGCTGCCGCTCGCGTTTGGGCTGCCGCACGTAGCGATGCTGTTCTTCGCGCTCAACGCGCTGGTGCTGGCGATTCGGATAACGGCGGAAAACAAGGCGTTGAGCGAGGCGAACCCATGAGAGTTCTGATCCTGATTCTGCTGCTTGGCGGATGCGCGACGGTTCCCGCGCCCGAGCCGGCCGACGCGTTCTTCGCCCGGCTGGGGTCCTTGTGCGGCAAAGCCTATGCCGGGCGGGTCGTGAGCACGGACGCGGCGGACGCCGATATGCGCGGCAAGCCGCTGGTCATGCACGTTCGGGAATGCAGCGCCGAGGCGATTCGCATCCCGTTCCATGTCGGCGCCGACCGGTCGCGGACCTGGGTGGTGACGCGCACTGCGGGCGGCCTCCGGCTCAAGCACGATCACCGGCACGCGGATGGCGGCGAGGACGTTCTGACGCAGTACGGCGGCGATAGCGCCGGGGGAACGGCGGTCCGGCAGAGCTTCCCCGCCGATGCTTTCTCTCAGGCGCTGTTCCGCGACAAGGGCAACCCGGCGTCCGTGACCAACGTGTGGGCGATGGAGCTTCGGCCCGGTCGCACCTTCGCCTACGAGCTTCGCCGCCCCGGCCGCTTCTTTCGCGTCGAGTTCGACTTAAGCGCTCCGGTGGCGGCGCCTCCGCCGCCGTGGGGCGCGCGCTAAGCCGCTTGCCGCCTCGCGCGGTCTGGCCTATGTACATGGCTCCTCTCGACATCGGTAACGTATCGAGGCTGGCCCGGAAACGGGGCGGCGCCGGGGGGTCATGTTTGGGAGACCGGCTTGGCGGACATCGCCGCACTAACGAGGTTGATCGAACCGGAGGCGCAGGCGCTCGGGTTCGAACTGGTGCGCGTCAAGATGATGGGCGGCACCAGCGAGCCGACGTTGCAGATCATGGCGGAGCGCCCGGACACGCGGCAGCTGACGCTGGAAGATTGCAGCACCTTGTCGCGGCGGATCAGCAACCGGCTGGACGAGCTGGAAGCGGCGGGCACGGACCCGATCACGCACGCCTACCGGCTGGAAGTCAGCTCGCCCGGCATCGACCGGCCGCTGACCCGCATCAAGGATTATGACGACTGGGCCGGCCACGAGGCGCGCGTGACGCTGACCGAGCCGCTGGACGGGCGCAAGCAGTTCAACGGCGTGCTGGGCGGCAGCGGAGGCGACACGGTGTCGGTGGCCGGGCACACGCTGCCCTTCGCCGCGATCCGCAACGCCAAGCTGGTGCTGACGGACAAGCTGATCGCCGCCACCCGGCCGCTGGTCGCCGACGGCGCCGATGACGAGATCGAATTCGAAGAAGAACCGGCGGACGATTCCGATATCACGGACGCCGACGCAACCGAAGGACAGGACTGACGACATGGCCACTGCCGCTGCAACGGGAACCGCGCCGGGCGCGACCGCTAACAAGGCTGAACTTCTCGCGATCGCCGATTCGGTCGCCAAGGAGAAACTGATCGACCGTTCCATCGTCATCGAGGCGATGGAGGACGCGATCCAGCGCGCGGCCAAGGCGCGCTACGGTTCGGAGAACGACATCCGCGCCAAGCTCGACCCCGTCACCGGCGATCTTCGCCTGTGGCGCGTCGTGGAAGTGGTCGAGGAGGTCGAGGATCACTTCAAGCAGGTCGACCTGAAGCAGGGCGAGAAGCTGCAGTCCGGCGCGTCGGTCGGCGACTATATCGTCGATCCCCTGCCCCCGATCGAGTTCGGCCGCATCGCGGCGCAGGCGTCCAAGCAGGTCATCTTCCAGAAGGTCCGCGACGCGGAGCGTGAGCGCCAGTTCGAGGAGTTCAAGGACCGCGCCGGCGAGATCATCACGGGCGTCGTCAAGCGTGTCGAGTTCGGCCACGTCGTCGTCGACCTCGGCCGCGCGGAGGGCGTCATCCGCCGCGACCAGCAGATCCCGCGCGAAGTCGTCCGCGTCGGCGACCGCACGCGTTCGCTGATCCTGCGCGTCGTGCGCGAGAACCGCGGGCCGCAGATATTCCTGTCCCGCGCGCATCCCGACTTCATGAAGAAGCTGTTCGCGCAGGAAGTGCCGGAAATCTATGACGGCATCATCGAGATCAAGGCCGCGGCGCGCGATCCGGGTTCGCGCGCCAAGATCGGCGTGATTTCGCACGACGGCAGCATCGATCCGGTCGGCGCCTGCGTCGGCATGAAGGGCAGCCGCGTGCAGGCGGTCGTGCAGGAAATGCAGGGCGAGAAGATCGACATCATTCCGTGGTCGGAAGACCTGGCGACGTTCGTCGTCAACGCGCTGCAGCCCGCCACCGTGTCGCGCGTGATGATCGACGAGGAGGAAAGCCGCATCGAGGTCGTCGTGCCCGACGACCAGCTGTCGCTCGCTATCGGGCGGCGCGGG
>DASQNO010000064.1:0-16203 GCA_035644935.1 Sphingomonadaceae bacterium | reverse complement strand
GGCGCCGAACTCCTCCTCGCGCTCGCCATGCAGCCCGAAGGCGGCGACCTGACGCACGAGATCATGATCGGCCTGCCACTTCTACCGGCCGAATTTACCGCTTAAGGTGCAGCCGACACTCCGGGGGGACCACATGTTCGATCAAGCGCATTTCATCGACGGGGCGACCGCCTTTCTTCTCGCCTTCGGCCTCGCCTGCCTGTTCCTGATCGTCTTCAAATATCTCTACCAGGCGGTCACGCCCTACAACGAACGCACGCTGATCCGCGAAGGCAACACCGCCGCCGCCGTGACGCTGGGCGGCGCGATCATCGGCTTCGCGCTCCCCGTCGCCTCCGCGCTGGGGCAGACGACCAGCCTCGCCGAATTCGCCGCCTGGGCGCTGCTCGCCGGCGTGATCCAGGTCGTCGCGTTCGTTGTGCTCAGCAAGATCGTCGTCAAGGATCTCCACGACCGCATCGCCCGGGGCGAGGTTTCCACCGCCATCTACCTTGCCGCCACCTCGATCGCGATCGGCCTCCTCAACGCCGCCAGCATGACCTATTAGGATCATCATGAGCACGCCCGCACCCGCCGCTCCCGCCAACGCCCCTAGGCGCAAGCGCTCCGTCACCGTTGCGCTGACCGCAATGGGCGCGCTGTCGCTCACCGCCTGCGACGACGCGCCGCCGCAGCCGGTGATCGACGAGGTCGAACAATCGCGGCTGCAGTTCGGCGAAGGCGTCGATGCGCTGTCCTACGCCACCGTGGGCGAATGCATCGCCGCCGGGCAGATCCCTGCCAGCACATGCCAGGAGGCGTCGGACGCTGCCGTCAAGCAGAACGCGGCGGGCGCTCCCCGCTTCGACGCGATGGAGGTGTGCGAGGAACAGCACGGCGCCGGCGCCTGCACGCAACAGGTCGCCAACAACGGCCAGAGCTACTTTTCGCCGTTGCTCACCGGCTTCATCGTCGGCCAGATGCTGGGCGGCCCCAGCCGCTACCAATATTCGGGCGCGTACCGCGGCCGCGACGGCCGCCTGTACACCGGCGGCGGCACGGGCGGCGGCTATCTCTACCGCAATCCCCGGACCGGCGGCATGCAGGTCGGCCGCGACGCCATCGCGCCGCCCGCCGCCACCCCCCGCGTCCAGACGCGCAGTTCCGTCGTCAGCCGCGGCGGCTTCGGCGGCCGCGCCACCGCCTCCAGCCGCGGCGGCTGGGGCGGCAGCCGGGGGTTCGGCGGCTAGCGCCTACTTCTTGCGAAACAGCACCTCCCCGCGCCGCGACACGAGCAGCTTCTCCAGCGTCACCGGGTGGAAATAGGCCTCGACCCGATTACCCTGCGGATCGGTGCCGTACACCTCGTAGCATCCGCCATCGACCTTGGACTTGCGGACCTTCCACCCTTCCGCCGTGATCTTCTTCACGAGCGCCGGCTCGCCCTTCCACTTGGCCTTGGGCGCGTTGCAGGTCATCGCCCCCGTCGCCGCCGCCGGAGTTTCCAACGCGGCGAACGGCGCGGCGAGCGCCGCCAGGATGATCAGTCTACGCATGGGATTGCCTTTCGTTGAGCCCGGCGCGCGCGCCGGAGCGGTTTAGAACGCGTAATATCTGCAACAGCGCCAGCGGCGCGAAATGCGCGACCGCTGTCCACGTGTCGTTATGAACCAGAGCCCAATGCGCCAGCGTCAGCACCGCGGCGGGATAGGCCAGCCGCTGCAACCGCTTCCATCCGCTGCGAAGCCACCGCTGCGCCCGGTCGGTGCTGGTCAGCGCCAGCGGCGCCAGCAGCGCCAGCGCCGCCCACCCCGTCCAGATGCCCGTCGCGCCCAGTTCGGCGAGCATGTCGTCCGCCGATCCCATCGCCGCGACATAGAACAGCGTATGCAGCGCCGCATATCCGAACGCCGCCACCCCGATCGCCCGCCTGCGCCCCAGCAGCCACCGCACCGCGCGGGCGCGCGGGAACAGCTTGCCAAGCGGCGTCAGCGCCAGCGCAACAATCAACAACCGCGCCGACAACTCCCCCGTGGGGTGCAGCAGAGACTCGAGGTCCTCAGCGCTTTGACCTTCGGCAACGGACACAAACCACACGGCGGGCGCCGCCAGCAGGCCCCACACCAGCCAAGATGATCGAGAGCGCATCACCGTTACGGCATGCTGCTATCGCGAAGCATTTGCAAGAACCGTCAGCTAGAAGCTCGCATCGGCGATCAGCCGCCGCGGCAGGTTGCGCCCACCGCAGGGGCGTTGATCCCTGCTCCACGCCGGACGATAAAGCGTTGATGGCCAGCACTTCATCCGTCGACGACGCCGTGCCCGCCAGAGCGGCAAACCTCCCGTTGATGCCCGGCGATCTGGCGCCCTGGTTCCGTGCGCCGGCACTCGGCGGCTCGCCGGACTACGTCTTCGACACCGTCGCAGGGCGCCCGGTCCTGCTTCTCTTCTTCGGCCAGGCGAGTGAGGCGCAAAGCGCTTCGGCCCTCGCCCTCGTGCAGGGGAGGAGGTCTCTGTTCGACGACCGACGCGCCTGCTTCTTCGGCGTCACCGTTGATCCTTCGGATGTCCAGCAAGGGCGTATCGCGCAGCAGATCCCAGGCATCCGCTTCTTCCTCGATTACGAACGCAACGTGAGTCGCCTTTACGGTGCCGACACGCCGGCCGGCGCTTATCGCCCGCACTGGTTGCTTCTCGACCGCACCTTGCGCGTGCAAAGCTTGTTTCCGATCGAGGACGGCGTCGCCGCGCTGGCCGCGCTCGAAGCCGAGGCGACGGCACCGTTGCTCGCGCCCACCGCGCCGGTGCTCGTGGTGCCAAATGTCTTCGAGCCGGAGCTCTGCCGCCACCTTATCGCGCTCTTTAGGGCAGATGGCGGGGAAGACTCGGGCTTCATGCGAGAAGTGGATGGCAAAACGGTGATGATGACCGATCGGAGCCACAAGCGCCGACGCGACCACCTTCTCCAGGACCAAGCGCTGCAGCAGCAGCTTGCCTTGCGCGTGCGCCGCCGCCTCGCTCCGATGATCCAGCGCGCCTTTCAATTTCGTGCCACGCGCATGGAACGCTACATCGTCGCCTGCTACGATGCGGAGGAGGGAGGCCACTTCCGGCCGCATCGTGACAACACGACCAAAGGTACCGCCCACCGCCGTTTCGCGGTCACGATCAACCTCAATGCCGACGATTATCAGGGTGGCGACCTGCGCTTTCCGGAATTCGGTCGCGCCACCTACCGCGCTCCGACGGGTGGCGCCGTGGTTTTCTCCTGCTCGTTGCTCCACGAGGCCTCCCCCGTGACCATCGGCACCCGCTACGCCTTCCTCCCCTTCCTCTACGACGAGGCGGCTGCCGAGCTACGCGAAGCAAACAATGCCTACTTAAGCGAGGGCATCGGCACCTATACCAAAGGTTAGGTCAGCTCAGATGGGGCGTGACCAACAGTCGACCTGCAACGCCACCCCCGCTCGCGACGACCATGCCGTGAGCCTCAACCGGGAACCCGCGCGCTCGCCTTGGGCGGCAGCGGCGCCAGGTACCCCACGACCAGCATCAGCCCGCCCACCGCGATGAACGTCACGATGCGCTCCGCCCCGCCGGCATTCATCAGGTCGACCAGCGCCAGCTTGACCACCACCAGTCCGAGCAGCCCCGCCCCCGCCAACCATGCGTTGCGGCTCCGCCGGCGATGCGCATAGGTCATCAGCGCCAGCGCCAGCAGCGTCCAAAGGATCGCCAGCCCCGTCTGCACGACGAAACTTCCGCCCAATGCGTCGCTCTCCCACGGCACGCCGGCCAGATGATGCGCGGTGCGAAGCCACGCTCCGGTCACCGTCAGAAACGCCAGCCCGGCCAGCGCCGCCACCGCGCCGCCGCCGCGCAGCGCCGCGACCCCTGGCCCCTCGTAACCCGACGACAATGCCACCCGCCGCCACCGGAACAGCGTCGCTGCCGCCGCCGCCAACGCCAGGTCAACCGGGTTGAACAGGGGCAGGAACGGCACGGGATCGACCCGCCCCGACGCGCCCAGCGCCGTCGCTCCCGCGCCGGCCAGAACGATCGCGGCGATCGGCGCCGCCGCGTTCCATAGGAAGGCAGACGGGTGCCGGTCGATCGGCCAACCCCTCGCCGCCGCCCGCCCGGGCCGCGCGCCCACGGTCAGCAGCGCCAGCACCGCGGTCCCAGCGCCGACGAACGCCACTCCCGGCCACGACGTGTCCCACGCCCCCGCCCGATCCAGCCCCAGCCATATGCAGTCCGCCAGCATCGCGGTGCCCAGCAGCACGCCGCCCGCCAGCGTCGCGCGAATCAGCCGCGGCTCCGCCCCGCCTAAGTCGTTCCGATGAACGAGGTGCATATGCACCGCGATCGCCATGACCCAGATCGCCAAATCCGGCAGGTCGAGCACGTGCGAGCCTGCGAACAGGCCCGCGACGAACGCCAGCACCAGGACCGGCAACGTCGCAAGCGACGGCCACGTTGCCACCGCCCACTGCGCCCGCCGCCCGATCACCGCCGCTCCCCACGCACCGAGCACGAACGCCAGCATCGCCAGCAGCCGCTGCATCGACGCGTCGAACACCGGCCCGCCGCCCGGCAGCGCCCGGTTGGCCTCGATCGTCCACGCCGAAACCCAGGCGGCGAACCCCAGAAGGAACACGGGCGCGCCCAGCGTCGCCTCCATTCGCCTGTACCGCCGCGCCAGCGCGGTCTCGCCTTCGGGTGACGGCCTCCGCAGCCACCACGACGTCGCCAGCGCCGCCGCCGCGATCAGCATCGCGCCTAGGAACGCGCCGTTGACCAAAGGCACCGCCGATATGTTGCCGTCGAAGTCCGCGACGAACACCAAAGCCGCTGCCGCCTGCAGGGCGAGCCCGAACGCCCGCGGTCCCCATCGCCGCTGCCGCGCGCCGACCCATACCGCGCCCGCGCCTTCGACCGCCCACGCCGCCGATGTCCACCCCGCGCCCGCGGCCAACGGCACCGCCAGCGTCAGGAACCCCACCCCGATCGCCAGCGCGCCGCCGTTCAGAACCTCGAACCCCTGCCGCCGCCGCGTTCCCGCCGCCAGCAGCAGGTACAGCGCTCCGAACGCCACCGCCGACCACGCCGCGCCCATCGCCCAACGCTCGACCATCCCGACCTGCAGCGCGAATCCCGCCAGCGCCGGCCCGAACAGCAGGGTCGCGTCGACGACATGGCCGTGCCGCCCCGGCGTGTTGCGCGCGTACAGGGCGGCCGCCGCGACGTAGATCAGCACCGACACCGCCAGGAACGGCTGCGCCACCGCGTAGTCCCCGGGCTCGTAATGCGCCGCGCCCCAAGCCGCCGCCGCGCCGAAGGTGGCGAAAAACCCGACCAGGTTCACCGCGCGCCACGACCTGCGCCCCGCGATGAACAGCACCGCGAGGTTCAGCAGCGTGTAGTAGCTGAACAGCGCCGCCGTGCCGCCCTCGCCGCGCCCCAGCAGCAGTGGAACGGCGAACCCGCCCGCGAACGACGCGACGGCCAGCACCTGCGCGTTCTGGACCAGCGCCAGCGCGCACGCCAACGCGCACACCGCGATCATCAATCCATACGCCAGCACCGGCGGCAGCAGCCCGAACAGCCGCGCCCCCGCGAAGATGGTGAGGTAGATCGCCGCCACGCCCGTGCCCTGCAGCGCAAGCGCGAACCCCGGCCGCTCGACCCGCGTGCGGAACCCCACCGCCAGCAGCGCCACCCCGACCGCCGCCACCAGTCCCAGCCGCAGCTCGATCGGAAACAGCCCCGCCGCAGCGGCGTAGCGCGCCAGGAACGACAGGCCGACGAAGAGAATGACCAGCCCGACGCGCACGATCGTGTTGCCGCCCAAGAACCAGCCGGTGACCGCGCCCCATGCCGCGCCCGCCGCGTCCGCGGGCCGCGCAGGAGGCTCCGGCATGTATCGCTCTTCAGGCTCGGCAGAGCTCGCGGCGACTTCGAACGCCGGCAGCTCAGCCGCTGCGCCGGTACGGCTCTCTGCCACCCGCACTACGCGCGGCACGGTTGCGACCTCTACGGCGGCGACCGGCCCCGCCGTCCGTTCCTCGCTCAACGTCATGACCTGCGCCCGCAGGTCGCGCGTCGCCGCCTCGATCTCGGACCGAACCGCGCGCCGCCCGGCCCAACCGGCCGCGCTGCCGACCAGCAGCCCCAGCACCAGCCCGTAGCCTTCGAACTCCGCCAGCGCCCACCCGAGCACCGCGCCGACCAGGGCTCCCCACAGGATCATCGCGCCCGCCTAGCCGCTGCGCCGGTGGCGGTCACTCCGCTTATTCCTGGAACGCCTCCACCTCTTCCCGCGCGCCCATCATGAACGCGTCCGCGACGACGCGCAGCGGCTCCAGGTCGACATGGCTGCGCCCGGCCGCGATCAGCTCGGCGAAGCGGGCGTACAGCCGCGGATACTCGCCGCTGTCGTCCGGCGCGACGCGCTCGGTCCCATCGACGCTCAGCCGCGCCCCGCCATCGCTCAGCAGCACGCGCTGGCCCGAGGCCATCACCGCCTCGATCGTCCACCGCTCGCCTTGCGTGTACCGGAAGTCGAAGCTCGCCGCGATTGCGCCCGTCACGGCCGGGCTGGCCATTTCTAATTCTACGGCGATGGGCATCGCCTTGTTCGCCGGCACCGCCAGCTTGGCCCCGCGCACGATCAGCGCCCCCGGCACGATCCGCGTCAGGATGGACAGCGCGTTGATCCCCGGATCGAACACGCCGAAGCCCCCCGGCTCCCAGATCCACGCCTGCCCCGGATGCCATTTGCGCACGTCCTCGTGCCAGAACACGTCGATGCCGGCGATCGGCCCCGCCCGCATCAGTTCCGCCGCCGCCAGCACCGCGTCGTTCTCCTGCGCGTGCCACGTCGTCATCAGCGTCACGCCGCGCTCGGCCGCGAGCCGCGCCAGCGCCTCGACCTCGCCCAGCGTTACCCCCGGCGGCTTCTCCAGCATCACGTGCTTGCCCGCTTGGAGGCAGTCGCGGGCCAGCTGGTATCGCGGCCCCGGCGGCGTGTTCACCGCCACCGCGTCCATTGGCGTCTCGCGCAGCATCTGCGCGTGGTCCTGGTACGTCGCGACGCCGTCCAGCGTCAGCGGCGACCGGTTCGTGGCCGCGACCAGCTCGAACCGCCCGCCGCCCGCGATCGCCGGCGCGTGCTGGTCGGCGGAAATCTTGCCGAACCCGATGATCCCGATCGGCGTCATGCTTTTAAACCCGCCACATACGACCGCGCCTGCGCACCCACCTGGTCCGGCGTCTGCCCGGGCTTGTACACGCCGCCGCCCAGCCCGAACCCGTTCGCTCCCGCGGCCAAGTACGCGCCCATGTTGTCCGGCGTCACCCCGCCGACGACGATCAGCGGCACGTCCTTAGGCAGCACCGCGCGCTGCGCCTTGACCACCGCCGGCGGCGCCGCCTCCGCCGGGAACAGCTTCAGCGCATGCGCCCCCGCCTTCAACGCCGCGAACGCCTCGGTCGGCGTGAAATAGCCGGGCGCGGAGATCATCCCCGCCGCCACCGTCGCCGCGATCACCTCTGCATCGCCGCTCGGCGACACGACGATCCGCCCGCCCGCGTCGCGCACCCGCGCCACGTCCGCGACGTTCAGCACCGTGCCCGCGCCGACGATCGCGCGCTCGCCCATCACCGCCGCCAGCCGTTCGATGCTCGCCAGCGGGTCGGGCGAGTTCAGCGGCACTTCGATGATCCGGATGCCCGCCGCGAAGATCGCCTCGCCGATCGCCACCACCTCGTCCGGCGTCACGCCGCGGATGATCGCCACCAGCGGGCACTCAGCCATCGTCCTGCGCAGGTTTTCCGCCGCGCTCACCGCAACAGCTCCGCGATCGCGCGCGTGCCGGCGACGAACGCCTCCTCGCCGTCCACCTCCCGCACCCCGCGCCCCACCCGCGCGATCGCCCGCGCGAAGAGTTCGGTCAGCTCCGGCCGGCCCATGACGATGATCTCCTCCCCTTCCGGCGCCGCGCGCAGGCCGACCCGCGCGTCGCCGCCGATCAGCAGCCCGCTCGCGTACGACGCCGCCGCCGACCGCTCCCCAGCGCCCAGCAGCACGCGCGCCCGGATCGAAAACAGCTCCGCCACCACATCGTCGTTGCCCAGCCCGTAATCCACGCCCTCGTCGAACGCTGCGCCCGGGCTCGCATCGCCCCCCAATAGGTCGGCCAGGATGCTGTGCTCACGCAGCAGGCTGAACAGTTCGCCCGTCATGATCGTGCGGAACGAGGTGATCCGCCCGCCTTCCACGACGATCCACTTGTTGTGCGTTCCCGGGTGGCAGACAATGCAGTCCGCCGGGATCGTGCCCGCCGCCACCGCGCCCAGTATCTGCACCTCCTCGCCCCGCATCACGTCCGCCGCGCGGCCGTTGCGGTACGACACGCCCGGCACGATCGCCGCGCGCCCTCCCTCGATCCAGCGCAGCGCCTTGGCGAGGTCCTCGATCCCCGCCGGACAGGCCACGTAAGGCGCCTCCACCCAGCCGCGGTTGGACCCGATCATCCCACCCATCAGCAGCGGCCGGTCGCCGAGCCGCGCGCGGATCTCCTGCACTGCGCCGTGGAACTGGCCGGTGGCGACCGACAATATGCCCTGGTCGTCCTCCATCTCGTCGCGCTGCCGCCCGTCCGCGCCGATGAGGTACGCCCGCCGATTGGTGGTCCCCCAATCGACCGAGATGAAGCCGTCGTTCCAGCCTGTGCTGGAAGCGCCCGGGCCGGTTGCGCCTGTGCCTGTTGTCATGGCCGCGACGATGCGGCTTCGCGCCCGCCAACTCAAGCCTCCTGTGCCGGAAACGACGCGCCGCAGGTTCGCTTCACGTCCCGCCGAGGCCGGACGAGATTGGTGACCGCCCTATTCGGCCGCGACCAGCGTCGGCCGCGCCGGCTGCGTTGCGGGCTTGACGCAATTGCGCCCCGCGGCCTTCGCTTCATACAGCGCGACATCCGCCGCCTTGGCCAGATCCGCGACGTTGGACGCGGTGGCGGGCATCGCGGCGACTCCCAGCGATGCGGTGATCTCCACGCCATGCGCGCTCGACAGCGCCTCGATGCGCAGTCGAATCTCCTCCGCCTTCCGCACGGCCGCGTCCATGTCGCAGTCGGGCAGCAGGACCATCAGCTCCTCCCCGCCGTAGCGGCAGGCGACGTCCGTCTCCCGCAACGCTTCGTTGAGCGCGCCGGCAACCGCCCGCAACACATTGTCTCCAAAGAGGTGGCCATGCTGATCGTTCAAGCGCTTGAAGTGGTCGAGGTCGATCATCACCACCGCGAACGCGCTGTCGTTGCGCGCGGCAAGCCGGACGAAGCGGTCGAGCATGTCCTCCATGTATCGGCGGTTGTACAAACCGGTAAGCGGATCGCGCAGCGCCTGGTTTCGCAGCTTCTCGCGCAGCGACAGGTTGGAAAGCGCCAGCGACATCCCGTCCGTCAGCGCGGATATGATCTTCTTGGCCTTGGTCAGCTGCTCGGCCGCGTCCGGATGGCGGCTGCTGAACGTCAGCAGGCCGTAGACTTCGCCCCGCGCCATCATCGGCATCTCCAGCGTATCGCACGTTCCGTCGAAATGCTCGCAGCGAAGCGCGCTGTCCGCCGCGCGATTGAGGTGGGCCTTGCCGCGCTTCAATGCCCAGCAGGCGGACGGCGCCACGAATTCGTCCCGCGCCTCATCCCCGTGACCCCACCCGGCGATCAGATCGAGCCGGTCGCGCGAATTGTTGAAGACGTACAGCCTGCCGGCGAGGTGCGGCAGGAGGCGGCCCGATGTCGAACTCAGAACCGCGTGCGCATCTTCGAATCCGGCCGCGCTCTGCAGCGTGTCGGCCATGTCGAACAGGACCTCGACCTCCTGCCGCGCGGAAATGGCCTCATGCACCGCCGCGCGCCTCCGCACCGCCTCCCGCGCGTGGGACCTGAAAGCGAATATCAGAAGCAGGACGGTGACGAGGCCGCCCAGCACCTGCAGGATGACGACCCACGTCCCGCCAAGCTTGATGCGACTTTCCAGACGCTCGCCTTCCGCGTTTCGGACATCGATATGGTCGTTTATCCGTATCCGGAGCCCGGTGATCAGCACGCGGGCGTCGCTCGCCTGCACGAAACGCTGGGCATCGCCCGCCTTCCCCTCGTCTGCCAGGGAAACCCCGCGCGACCACAGGCCGCTCAATTCCGCGACCTCCTGCGAAGGCAGCGTCGGTTGCCCTGCGGCTTCCCTGTCGAGCAGCGGAAGCGCCGCCCTCCGCTGACCGCTCAGCGTCGCGCTCGCCCCCAGGAAATCGCGAAGCGCGCGCCGGTCGCCGCTCGCGATATAATCCTCCGCGCTTTCCTTCTGGTCGACCAGCGCCTGCTGCAGGATCCGCATCTCGCGGGTGTCGTTTCGAAGCGCGATCAGCGATCGCTGATAGCGGGACGTAGACAGAAAACCGACGACTTCGGTGCCGACGAGCATCACGACCAGCAGGATCGCGACCAGTGGCAGCCGCCAGCTGCGCGCGGCGACGTGGCTCATGTTCGCGGGGGCCGGTGACGTGTACAATCGGTTCTCTGCAGATGCTGATCGCCCGATCTACCTGAATACGATTAATTATTCGGCGCGCCGCCCTCGCCGCGGCTCCCGCAGTAGGGAAGGACGCATCGGCTGGAACCGCAAGTCCCATGCGTGAAGGTTCGATGGAGACGCGTTACAAGCTTCCTTTTCCGCGTAGTGCAGTTACGGGGACCCGGTGAGCCATCAGCACGTTCTACCGGTAGTATCGCGGCCGGGCCGCCGACCGCCGGCGGCTTCAATCCTCACAGGCCCGCCTTCGCACCTCCGGCGCTCGGGCGTTCGGCTCCCCACACGGGATCCCTGCGCTTGCCGACCCTCCCCTGAAAGGACGCCGTCATAGCTAATTTCATGTTCGCGACCGGGATCGAAAACAGCATCCCGACGATCAACAACGGCCGCACTCGCGTCGATCAGATGGAGGTTTGCGGCCACTACAAGCGCTGGCGCGAGGACTTCGATCTCGTCGTCGAAACGGGTATCGAGTTCCTGCGCTACGGCCCGCCCATCCACACCACCTTTCTCGGCCCCGGCAAGTACGACTGGGAATTCGCCGACATCACCTTCGCGGAACTGGAACGTCTCGACATCACGCCGATCGTCGATCTCTGCCACTTTGGCGTGCCCGACTGGATCGGCAATTTCCAGAACCCTGAATTCCCCGTCCTGTTCGCAAGTTACGCGGCGGCCTTCGCTGAACGTTTCCCCTGGGTGCAGCTCTACACCCCGGTCAACGAGATGTTCATCTGCGCCGCCTTCTCCGCCAAGTACGGCTGGTGGAACGAACAGCTGACCGACGACCGCTCGTTCGTCACCGCCGTCAAGAACATCGTCAAGGCCAACGTCCTGGCGATGACCGAAATCCTGAAGCGCCGCGCCGACGCTATCTTCATCCAGAGCGAGTCTTCGGAATATTTTCACGCGGAAAACCCGGCCGCGATCGGCCCCGCCGAACGCCTCAATTCGAAGCGCTTCCTCACACTGGATCTGAACTACGGCCGCCGCGTCGACAGCGACATGTACGAATATCTGCTGGAAGGCGGCATGACCAAGGAGGAATATCACTTCTTCCTCCACAACCGCTTGAAGCAGCACTGCATCCTGGGCACCGACTACTACAAGACCAACGAACACCGCGTGTCCGCCAACGGCCACACGCGCGCGTCGGGCGAGGTGTTCGGCTACTCGGAAATCACGCGGCAGTACCACGACCGTTACCGCCTCCCCGTCATGCACACGGAAACCAATCTCGTGCAGGGTCCCAATGGTGACGAGGCCGTGCTGTGGCTGTGGAAGGAATGGGCCAACGTCCTGCGCCTGCGCAACGTCGGTATTCCGACCGTCGGCTTCACCTGGTACTCGCTGACCGACCAGATCGACTGGGACAGCGCGCTCCGTTTCCAGAACGGCAACGTCAACCCGCTGGGCTTGTACGACCTCGACCGCAAGATCCGCCCGGTAGGCGAGGCGTACAAGCAGCTCATCAGCGACTGGCGTGACGTCTTGCCGTCGCAGAGCGTCTGCCTCGTCGTGCCCGTCGTCCCCCCGTCCAAGGCCGGAGGCATCGCCGCCGCCGAGCAGGAGGCCGAGGCGGCGGAGCACATGCGCTCCGAACCCGCCCAGGCTCCCAATGCCGACGTGGGGACTTGACGTATCCCGGCGTAGGCCGGGATCCAGTGACACGATGGCCTGATCGGACCCAAACCTGCCAAACCCCGCAAACCGCCACCTTGCGCAATGTCGGCGGTCGGGGAACAAGGATCGCATAAGGAGTTCCCATGAAGATCGACCGCATCGAGACCTTCTTCGTCCCCCCGCGTTGGCTGTTCGTCCGCATCGAAACCGACGACGGTCTCGTCGGCTGGGGCGAGGCGAGCCTGGAGGGTCATGCCGAGGCCGTCGCCGGCGCGTTCGAGCCTTTGCGCGACCGCTTCATCGGCCACGACCCCCGCCGCATCGAGGACATCTGGCAGGTCGCCTATCGCGGCGGCTTCTATCGCGGCGGCCCCGTTCTGCTGTCCGCGCTGTCGGGTCTCGACCAGGCCTTGTGGGATTTGAAGGGCAAACTTCACCAAACTTCTGCCTGGCAGCTGATGGGGGGGCAGGTTCGCGAGAAGATCCGGGCCTACGCATGGATCGGCGGCGACCGCCCCGACGACATCGCCGAGGCCGCCGCCGCGCGCCGCGCGCAGGGCTTCACCGCCGTCAAGATGAACGCCACCGCCGAGCTCGACTGGCTGGGCACACCCAAGGCATTCGACGATGTCATCAAGCGCGTCGAGGCCGCTCAGGGCCAGGGCATGGACGTCGGCCTCGACTTTCACGGCCGCGTTCACAAGCCCATGGCAAAGCAACTCGCCAAGGTGTTGGAACCATTGGGTTTGCTGTTCATCGAAGAACCGCTTCTATCGGAAAATCACGAAGGCCTGGCGCAACTCGCCGCCCTCGTCTCCACCCCCATCGCGTTGGGCGAACGCCTCTACTCGCGCTGGGATTTCAAGCCCTTTTTCGAGGCCGGCGCGGTGGACATCATCCAGCCCGATCTGAGCCACGCCGGCGGCCTGTCCGAATGCCGCCGCATCGCCGCCATGGCCGAAGCCTATGACGTCGCGGTCGCGCCGCACTGCCCGCTCGGCCCCCTCGCGCTCGCCGCCTGCCTCCAGCTCGCCGCCACCGCCCCCAACGTCGCGATCCAGGAAATGAGCCTTGGAATACATTATAACGTCGGCCACGATCTCCTTGAGTTCATTACCAACAAGGAGGTTCTGACCGCGGTCGATGGCTTCCTCCCCATCCCTCAGGGCCCCGGCCTGGGCGTCACCATCGACGAGGCTCATGTACGTGAAGTTGACAAAGATCGCCACCGCTGGCGCAACCCCATCTGGCGCACGTCGGACGGCGCCTTCGCCGAATGGTGACCGACTACGCCCCGATGGAAGCCCGGCTCGTCGCCGAGCTTCCGGCGGGCGACGGCTGGCAATACGAACCCAAATGGGACGGCTTCCGCTGCTTGGCCTACCGCGATGGCGACGACGTCCGCCTGCAATCCAAATCCGGCAAACCCCTCGCCCGCTACTTCCCCGAAGTCGTCGCCTTCCTCCGCGCCCTGAAGACCCCCCGCTTCATCCTCGACGGCGAACTCGTCATCTCGCAAGACGGCGTTCTCTCCTTTGACGCACTGCAGGCCCGCCTCCACCCCGCCGAAAGCCGCGTGCGCAAACTTTCCGCCGAAACGCCCGCCCTGTTCATGGCCTTTGACTGCCTCGCGGAGGGCGACGACATGGCCCAGGCTCCTCTGGCGATGCGCCGCGCGACGCTCGAAGCACTGATCGCGCGTGAAGCGTCCCCGTCGCTCCTGCTTTCCCCGCAGAGCCGCGAGCTCCAACAGGCCGCGCAGTGGCTGGCCGAGACCGGGGGGGCGCTGGACGGCGTCGTTGCCAAGCGCGTGGACGAACCGTACCGCGCGGGCGAGCGCGCGATGCTGAAGGTGAAGCGCATCCGCACCGCCGACTGCGTCGTGGCAGGCTTCCGCAACGCCACGGGAAGGCCGAAGATTGGCTCGCTGCTGCTCGGCCTCTACAATGACGAAGGGCTGCTCGACCATGTCGGTTTCACGTCCGCAATAAAGGGCAAGGACCAGGACGCGCTTGCCGCCAGACTAGCACCGCACATCGAGGGCTCTGGGTTCACCGGCAAGGCACCCGGCGCTCCGAGCCGCTGGTCGACCGAGCGCTCCACGGAATGGACGCCGCTGGAGCCCGCTCTCGTCGTGGAGGTCACGTTCGATCAGGTCACCGCCGGCCGCTTCCGTCACGGCACGTCGATCCTGCGCTGGCGCCCCGACAAGGTGCCCACGCAATGCACCGCCGACCAGCTCCACTACGCGCTCAGACCCGCCGACCTAGACCTCTAGGCCGGCCAGTTCTCCAGCACTTCGACGAAGCGCGTCAGCCAGGCATTGGTTTGGTGACCATCCACCGCGCGGTGATCTATGGTCAGGCTGACAAATGCCATCGGGCGGATCAGGATCGCATCCGCCCCCCCAACGCTGCGCACGACCACCCGCTTCTCCAGCTTGCCGACACCCAGAATCGCCACCTGCGGCTGATTGATGATGATCGGAGTGGCGATCAGCGATCCCGAAACGCCGTGGTTGGACATCGTGAACGTGCCTCCGCGCATATCGGCCGGCGTCAGCGTCTGCCCCCGTGCGCGCGCGGTCAGGTCGTCCAGCCGGCGCGCCACCTCTTCCAGGCTTGACGCCTGCACTCGCCGCACCACGGGGACGACCAGCCCCTTGTCGCCCAGCGCGGTGCCGACGCCGATGTTGACGTCGGCGAACAGTTCCAGCCGGTCCGGGTGCCAGCGGCCGTTGATCGCGGGCACCGCCGCCATCGCCTCCGCCGCCGCCGTGAGGATGTAGGCGGTATAGGTCAGCTTCACCCCCCGCCCCGCGAACGCCGCCCGGTGCGTGTCGCGGTGCGCGGCGATCGCGCCGAAGTCCGCCTCGAACACCGCAGTGACGTGCGGTGCCGCGGTGACCGACGCGAGCATGTTCTCGGCGATGCGCAGCCGCATGCGGTCGTGCGGGATGTCCGTCTGCATCGGCCGCGCACCATCCGCCAACGCCCGATCAACGTCCGCGCGAGTCAGCCGCCCATCGCGCCCCGTTCCCGGCACGGTCAGCGGATCGAGCCCGGACTGCCGAATGGCCCGCTTGACCGACGGCGACAACCGCAACTCGCGACCGTCGAGCACCTGCGCCGGCGCGTGCGGCAGGGCTGCCGCCTCGATCTGCCGAACCGCCCGCTGCGGCTCCGCTACGTCCGAATGCACCTCGGCGCCTGCCTCGATTCGCCCCAGCACGGCGCCGGGCAAGGCATCCGCATCCTCCCCCAGCACGATCTCGCGCAGCACGCCGGCAGCCGGCGAAGGCACTTCCATCGCGACCTTGTCCGTCTCCAGTTCGACCAGCGGGTCGTTCACCGCCACCGCCTCGCCAACCTTCTTCAGCCAGCGGCGCACCACCGCCTTGGTGCCTTCCTGCTCGAGCGGAACGAGGACCTCGGTCAAAACGCAATCATCTCATCGATCTTGGCGCGGATCTTCGCAACGGACGGCACCGCCCAGTCGAGCAGCACCGCGTTGTGCGGGCTGGGGATGTCCGGCATCGTAAGGCGCGACACGGGCGCGTCGAGGTCTAGGAACGCCTCGTCCGCAACCACCGCTGCGATCTCGCCGCCGAACCCACCCGTGCGCAGGTCCTCGTGCACGATCAAACACCGCCGCGTACGCCGGACGCTCTCCAGAACCGCTTCCCGGTCCCACGGCATCAGCGTGCGCAGGTCGATCACATCCGCCGATCGCCCCTCGGCCGCCGCCTCGCACCGCGGCACCATCGCGCCCCAGGTGACGATCGTGATCGCGTCTCCGTCCCGCGTCCGCTTGGCCCGGCCAAAGGGCAGCACGTAGTCGTCACCCGGGTACGGCCGCCGCGCCCACACATCGTCCAGCATCGCGCGATGTTCGAAAAAGATCACGGGATCGTTGCCACGCAGCCCCGCGCGCAACAGCCCCACCGCGTCCTCCGCGTTGGACGGCACCGCCACCATCCACCCCGGATTGTGGACGAATTGCACTTCATTG
>DASQNO010000063.1:0-21423 GCA_035644935.1 Sphingomonadaceae bacterium | reverse complement strand
GCTGGCCTATGTCGGGGTTCTGTCCGACCAGGCGCTCGGCACGTACGGCAAGCTGGCGTTCGATGCCCTCAAGAAGCTGCGCTACACTGAAATGAGTGTGTATCTTGATGGCGACCTAGACGGCGAATTCCTCAGCCGCTTTACGGTCGTTGGCCGCAATCAGGCGGAAAAGGCGACCGGGATCCTGAAGCAACTTACCGGCCTTCCTTTCAAGTTCAACATCGCGATTCGCGGCCAGTTCCGGGCGCTGCTCGCCACCGCGCGCTCGTTCAACGACCCGCGCGACCTCATCAAGCGGTCGCAGCCGCTGCCCGTCCAGAACGTTCCGGGCGTCGCGCCCGGCGTTCAGCCTCAAGCAAGCGAGACCAGACCATGATGCGAGCCAAGTTGAGGATGGGTTTGCGCGACGCGAAGCAAGTCGCTTGGAATGTGGCGCTTTTGTCCACTGCCGGTGCTACGATCGCGGGATGCGTCAACGTCGCGGCGCCGGATAAGCCGATTGAGATCAACCTAAACATCAATATCAGGCAGGAAGTTCTCGTGAAGCTGGAACGGGACGTGCAGGACCTGATCAACAAGAACCCGGGAGTGTTTTAACGATGCGAGCCAAGATGAAGCTGATGGTGGCCGCCGCCGTGGGCGCGGCTGCTTTTGCCTCCAGCGCCGTGGTCGCGCAGGGTGACGAGAGCGCGACGCTGCGCGCGTCGGGCGCTGTCGGCGAGCAGGCCGACGGGTATCTCGGCGTGGTGGACTCCGCGCCGTCGAGCGTTCGCGACCAAGTCAACGCGATCAACATCAAGCGGCGGGCCTTTTACACGGAGATCGCGCGCACCCGCGGCGCCACCGTGCAGGAAGTAGCGGTGGCAACCGCGTGCGGCCTGTTCAAGAACAAGGTGCAACCGGGGCAGTTCTACCGCCTTCCCGACGGCGTCTGGCGCAAGCGCGAAGGCGCGGTCGAGCTGCCGGCCTATTGCAGCTGATCGCCAGACGCGGCGAGCCGTGCCGCGTCCCGGTTGACTTGCCACCGTCCCTTTTCTAGACGGTCCGCGCCTTGGCGGGCTCGTCTGCCGGCATGTTCGTGCTTGCCCCGCTCTGGGCAACAAAGGTGCGAAGATGGCGAATGACGAGCTTGGGGCGAACCCTACCCCGGAAGATGCGCGGATCGCGTCGCTCGATGAGCGGCTTCGCGCCGCACAGGCCGAGGAAGCGATCAGAACCGGCGCGACGCGCAGGAAACCGGACGCCTCTTATACGGCCGGCAACCGCGTGCTCGCCGACCTGATCGGGGGCTTGCTCGGCGGTGCGTTGGTGGGTTGGGTCCTTGACCGCTTCCTAGGCACCGGTCCCGGCTTCCTTGTGGGCCTGACGATCCTGGGGATCGTCGCCGGCTTTTGGAACATCATCAAGCGGTCCAGCAGGCGTTAATCGCCCGGGCCAACGGAGCAGAACAACGTGGCGGGTGCAGAGGCAGCGGAGAGCGGCAGGATCGACCCCATGCACCAGTTTGAGGTGCAGCCGATCTTTGACGGCTTCACGCTGGCGGGCCAGCAGATTGCGTTCACCAATTCCGCCTTGTTCATGCTGCTGACGCTGGGCACGATCTGGTTCTTCATGCTGGGCGGCATGAAGCGCCAGCTGGTACCGGGCCGCTGGCAGGTCGCCGTTGAGGGGATCACCAGCTTCATCGGCAACATGATGATGGCCAACATCGGCCCCGAAGGGCGCAAGTACACACCCTACGTGTTCTCGCTGTTCATGTTCATTCTCGTCGCCAACATCTGGGGCATGGCCCCGATCGGCGTCGTCGGCCTGCATCCCTTCACGGTGACAAGCCATCTGACCGTTACCGGCATCCTGGCGATCGTGTCTTTCGCGATCGTGCTAATCGTCGGCTTCTGGAGGCACGGGCTGCACTTCTTCTCGCTGTTCGTCCCGAACGGCACGCCCGCTCTCATGATCCCGATGATCTTCGCGGTCGAATTGATGAGCTTTCTCGTACGCCCGTTCAGTCTCGGGCTCCGCCTTTTCGTGGCGATGACCGCCGGCCACATCCTGATGAAGATCCTCGCGGGTTTCGTGGTCAACGCGATCAACGCCGGATCCTGGGTCGCCCCGGTGGTCGGCGCGTCCAGCTTCGTGCTGATGGTAGGGATCACGATGCTCGAACTGCTCGTTTGCGCGATCCAGGCCTATGTCTTCGCGCTTCTCACCTCGTTGTACCTCAACGACGCAGTCAATCTTCACTAAGAACCTCGTTCCTTTTCGAAACAAAGACTTACAAGGAGTTATTATCATGGACGCAGAAGCAGCCAAGTACATCGGCGCCGGTTTGGCCGCGATCGGCATCGGCCTGTCCGCGCTCGGAGTCGGCAACGTGTTCGCCAAGTTCCTCGAAGCCGCCGTCCGCAACCCGGCCGCTGCCGACAGCCAGCAGGGCCGCCTGTTCATCGGCTTCGCCGCCGCCGAGCTTCTGGGCCTGCTCGCGTTCGTGGTCGCCGTTATCCTGCTCTTCGTCGCCTAAAGAGCCGACGGCATGCCGCAACTCGATCAGATCGCTTCGACCTACGCGTCGCAGCTCTTCTGGTTGCTTCTGACCTTTGGGCTCATCTACCTCGTTGTTGGACGCGGTATGCTGCCCAAGGTCATGAGCACCGTGGATGCCCGCGACCAGCGCATCGCGGAAGACCTTGCGGCCGCCGAGGACGCTCGGCGCAATGCCGATGCGATCGAGGAAGCCTATCGCGTCCGCACCGATGCCAGCCGGGCGGAGGCGTTGAAGCTCGCGAACGAAGCCAACGCCGCAGCGGCCCAGGCGACGGAAGCGCGCGTCGCCGAAGCCGATCGCGGGATCGCGGCGACGACAGCGGAGGCGGAGCGTCGCCTTGCCGCCGCCACCACGTCGGCGTTGAGTGAGATCGAGGGTGTCGCGGCCACCGCGGCGCAGGACCTCGTTGCCAAGCTTTCCGGCGTCTCTGTCGGGCGAAGCGAAGCCAGCCGTGCAGTCAGGGCTGCTCTGAGCCGTGGCTGAAGCAGCGAACAGCGGCGACCGAGCCGGCGTCGCGGGTACGACCGCGGGCGGCGCGGCCGAGCACTACGTCGACCCCACGGCGTTCGGCTTGAACGCCACGGCTTTCGTGTCGATCGCCATGCTGGCCGTCATCGCAATCATGCTGTGGAAAAAGGTGCCGGCCGCGATCGGGCGTGCGTTGGACAAGAAGATCGCGGGCATCCGGGATCAGCTCGACGAGGCGACCAGGCTTCGCGCGGAGGCGGAAGCACTCAAGGCCGAGTACGAGATCAAGGCCGCCGCGGCGGAGGGCGAGGCGGTGCAGACGCGCGAGCGCGCCCATGCCGAAGCTCGCGCGATCGTCGCCAAGGCGCAAACCGACGCCGAACTGCTTGTGGAGCGTCGCACGCGCATGGCGGAGGACAAGATAGCCGCCGCCGAGCGCAGCGCGATCGCCGACATCCGCGCAACCGCCGCAAATGCCGCCGCGAGCGCGGCGGCGAGCCTGATCGCGGAGCGCCACGACGCGGATGCCGACCGTGTCATGACCGACCGCGCAATCGCGGGACTGGGCCGCCCTAACTGAGGTGATTCCGGCAAAGGCCGGGACCTCAGCGGCTGAAGAGTACGGTGACCATCGCACGGAGATCCCGGCATGCGCGGGGTTGATGTTGGGGTAGCGCCTGCGACTCCCGACTCCTAGGTCGTATCCGTGACCACCACCGATCGCTTCGCCGAGGACAAGTCCACCTTCACCGTTCGCGGCGCGGGCTCCGCGCCCGATCTCGAGGCCGGGTGCGCGGCGATCCGCAACGTGCTTAAGACCTTGCCCTCTAGGCCGGGCGTCTACCGCATGCAGGACGACAAGGGTGACGTGCTGTACGTCGGCAAAGCGCGGGCGCTGAAGGCCCGCGTCGCCAACTATGTGCAGGTGTCGCGACTCTCCAAGCGGTTGCAGCGCATGGTCGCGCAAACGCGCTCGATGACCATCGTCACAACCGCGACGGAGGCGGAAGCGCTGCTGCTCGAGGCGCAGCTGATCAAGCGCTTCCGGCCGCCGTACAATGTGCTGCTCCGCGACGACAAAAGCTTTCCTTTCATCCTGCTGCGCGACGACCATCCCTTCCCGCGCGTGCAGAAGCATCGCGGCGCGCGGCGCGCCAACGGCCAGTATTTCGGCCCATTCGCATCGGCAGGATCGGTGCACAGCACGTTGAATGCACTGCAGAAACTCTTCCTGCTGCGTTCGTGCACCGACAGCTTCTTCGCCAACCGCTCGCGGCCGTGCCTGCTGCACCAGATCCGCCGCTGCTCGGCGCCGTGCACGGGCCGCATCGGCAAGGAAGATTATGCCGAACTCGTCGGAGACGCCAAGGCGTTCCTGGGCGGCAAGTCGACGCAGGTGCAGGCCAAGCTCGGCGGCCTCATGGAGGCGGCCGCCAACGACATGGATTTCGAACTCGCCGCCGTTTACCGCGACCGGCTGCGTGCACTGACCTATATTCAGGGCACACAGACGATCCATGCCGAAGGGCTGGGCGACGCGGACATTTTCGCGCTCGCCTGCCGCGAAGGCGGCATGTGCATCCAGGCCTTCTTCATCCGTGGTGGGCAGAACTGGGGGCACCGCGCCTTCTTCCCGTCGCATACCAACGAAGTGCCCGAAGATGAGGTCTTCGCAAGCTTTCTCGTGCAGTTCTACGAGGACGTGCCGCCGCCCAAGCAGATCCTGCTCGATCGCGATCTGATCGAGGGCGAACTGCTGGGCGAAGCGTTGTCGGAGGCTGCCGGGCGGAAAGTCGTGCTTCGTCAGCCGCAACGCGGCGACCACCTCAAGATGATCAAGCACGCCAAGCGCAACGCGGAGGAAGCGCTCGAGCGGCGGTTGGCCGAGGGGACGACGCAGGCGCGCAACCTCGCGGCGCTGGCCGAACTGTTCGACCTGCCGTCGCCGCCCGAGCGCATCGAGGTGTACGACAACAGCCACATCATGGGCACCAACATGGTCGGCGCGATGATCGTCGCGGGGCCGGAGGGCATGCGCAAGAGCCAGTATCGGAAGTTCAACATCAAGCGGCCGGAAACCGCGCCCGGCGACGACTTCGCGATGTTGCGCGAGGTTCTTGAGCGCCGCTTCGTGCGGCTGGAGAAGGAGGATCCGGACCGCACGTCGGGCGAATGGCCCGACCTGATCCTGATCGACGGCGGCAAGGGGCAATTGTCGGCGGTACGTGGCGTCATGGCGGAACTCGGCGTCCACGACGTGCCGCTCGTCGGCGTCGCCAAGGGACCCGATCGCAACGCCGGGCGCGAGACCTTCCATCTTCCCGGCGGGCGCGAGGTCACGCTGCCGATGAATTCGCCTCTGCTCTTCTACCTGCAGCGATTGCGTGACGAGGCGCACCGCTTCGCCATCGGCGCGCACCGCGCCAAGCGCGCCAAGGCGCTGACGACGACGACGCTGGACGACGTGCCGGGCATTGGCCCGTCGCGCAAACGCGCGCTGCTGATGCACTTCGGCACCGCGCGCGCGGTCAAAGGCGCGGCGCTGGAGGATCTTGAAAAGGCCCCCGGAATATCGAAGACGATGGCGCGGGGAATTTACGACCACTTCCACGCCGGCGGGTAGCGCCAACGTCATCTCGGCGCAGGCCCGGATCTCAGCGGGTGGAGAGAGCGGTATCTGGCCTCATCGAGATCCCAGCATTCGCTGGGATGACATCCCGTGCTAAGCTTTTGCCATGCACCTGGACACACGGGCCATCGTCATCGCGGTCCTGCATCACGGCGAGCACGGCGCGATCGTGCGCGCGCTGACGCCGGCGGACGGCGTGCAGGCGGGTTATGTCCGCGGCGGCCGTTCGCGGCGGCTGCGCCCGGTGCTGATCCCCGGCAATGTCGTGGCCGCGTGCTACCGCGCGCGAACCGAAGCGCAACTGCCGCAATTGTCGGTGGAACTCGTCCGCTCTCGCGCCGCGCTGCTGGAGGAAGCGCTTGCCGCGTCGGCAATCGATTGGGTGTGCGCGCTGGCCGCCGCCGCTCTGCCGGAAGGACAGACCTACCCGGCCGTGCATCAGGCACTCGACGGCGTGCTGACCGCGATCGAGTCGGCGCCCAGCGCGCGCGGCTGGGCGGCGGCGCTGGTGCGATACGAACTGCTGGTTCTTGCGGAATTGGGGTTTGGTCTGGCGCTCGACCGCTGCGTGGTGACCGATGCGACCAAGGATCTGGTGGCGGTCAGTCCGCGCAGCGGTGCGGCGGTCAGCGCCGCCGCCGCCGAGGGCTATCGCGACCGCCTGCTAGACCTGCCGTCGTTTCTAACCTCGGGTGGAGCGGCGGACTGGCCCGACATCTTGGCAGGTCTTGCCATCACCGGCCACTTCCTGGCCCGCGACATCCTGATCGAACGCCGCGCCAACGTCCTTGCCGCGCGCGAGCGGCTGGTCGACCGGCTGCGCAGGGCAGGCGGATGATCGCACGCATTGTACGGGCCGGGCGCAAACCCTAGATCGTCAGACATGTCATCGAATGGCCTCTCCGCCGCAGCCGCGCACGCGCTCTTCCCCAACTCCGCCACCACGCGCGGTATCACCGTGCGGGTCGCGGTCAGCTACTTCGCCGAACAGTCGGATCCGGCGAACAGCCGCTGGTTCTGGGCCTATCACGTCCGCGTCGAGAACGACTCCGCGCGCACCGTGCAACTGCTCAGCCGCAGCTGGACGATCATCGACGGCCGTGGCGCCCGGCACGAAGTGCAAGGAGAAGGGGTGGTTGGCGAACAGCCGCTGATCGCGCCTGGCGCATCGTTCGATTACGTATCGGGCTGCCCGCTGAACACCCCGACCGGCGCAATGACCGGGGGCTACCAGATGGTCGGCGAAGACGGCGCGAGGTTCGACGTTGCGATTCCGCGTTTCGCGTTGATCGGGCCGCCGGTCGCGCGTTAGCTTTCCCCGCGCTCAGGCGTCGATCGCGTCCTCGTCGACGGTCGCTGCGCGGCTCTGGATAAAGGCGAAGCGGTGCTCCGGGTTGCGGCCCATCAGCCGTTCGACGAGGTCTCGGACGAGCGCACGGTCTTCATACTCGGCGGGAAGAGTGACGCGGATCATGTTGCGCGTGGCAGGATCCATCGTGGTTTCGCGCAGCTGATTGGGGTTCATTTCGCCCAGTCCCTTGAAACGTCCGACGTCGACGCTCTTGCCCTTGAACTCCTTGGCTTCGATCTGTGCGCGGTGCGCATCGTCGCGCGCGTACAGGCTCTTGGCGCCGACAGTGAGGCGGTAGAGCGGCGGCTGCGCCAGATATAGGTGCCCGCGCCGAACGAGTTCCGGCATTTCCTGGAAGAAGAAGGTCATCAGCAGCGTCGCGATGTGCGCCCCGTCGACGTCCGCGTCCGTCATGATGACGATGCGTTCGTAGCGGAGCGCATCGGGGTCGCACGCCTCGCGCGTGCCGCAGCCCAGCGCCAGCGTCAGGTCGGCGATTTCGCTGTTGGCGCGAATCTTGTCCCGCGTTGCGGACGCGACGTTCAGGATCTTGCCGCGGATCGGCAGCACCGCCTGCGTCTTGCGATCGCGCGCCTGTTTCGCCGAACCGCCGGCGCTGTCGCCCTCGACAATAAAGATTTCAGTGCCCTGCGGGTCGTCATTGGCACAGTCCGTGAGCTTTCCTGGCAGCCGCAGCTTGCGTGCCGATGTCGCCGTCTTGCGCTTGACCTCGCGTTCGGCCCGCCGCCGCAGGCGGTCGTCCATGCGGTCGAGCACGAAGGCGAGCAGCGCCCGGCCGCGGTCCATGTGATCGGTCAGGAAATGGTCGAACTGGTCACGCACCGCTTGTTCGACCATACGCGCCGCCTCCGGGCTGGTCAGGCGGTCCTTGGTCTGGCTCTGGAAATGCGGGTCGCGGATGAAGAGGCTCAGGATCAGCTCCGATCCCGCCATGACGTCATCGGCGTCGAGGTCTCTGACCTTCTTTCCTTGGCCAACGAGCTCCGCGAACGCGCGCAGGCCCTTGGACAGCGCCGCGCGGATGCCCTGAGCATGCGTGCCGCCGTCGGGCGTGGGGATCGTGTTGCAGTAGTAGGAGCCCGAACCTTCGGACCACAGCGGCCACGCGACCGCCCATTCCACCGAACCTTGCCCCGGTCCGAACTCCTGCCGGCCTGCGAAGAACTCGGCCGTTGCGCACTCTCGCTCGCCGACCTGTTCCTTGAGATGGTCGGCGACCCCGCCCGGGAACTGAAACACGGCTTCGGCAGGCGTGTCGTCGTCGATCAGCGCGGGATCGCACTTCCACCGGATCTCCACGCCCGCGAACAGATAGGCCTTGGACCGGGCCAGCCGGTGCAGCCGCGCGGGTCGAAAAACCGATCCAGACCCGAAGATCTCGGTATCGGGTACGAAGCTCAACCGCGTGCCCCGGCGGTTAACGGTGGCGCCCAACTTTTCCAGCTTGGTCACCGGGGCGCCGCGCACGAAGCTCTGCCGATACAATTGCTTGTCGCGCGCGACCTCCACCACCGTGTCCGATGACAGCGCGTTGACGACGCTGACGCCGACGCCGTGCAGGCCGCCGCTCGTCTGGTAGGCCTTGTCGGAGAACTTGCCGCCGGAATGCAGCGTCGTGAGGATGACCTCCAGTGCCGACTTCCCCGGAAACTTGGGATGGGGGTCGACGGGAATGCCGCGGCCATTGTCGGTGACGGTCAGCCGGTTGCCGACCTCCAGCGTCACTTCGATGCGGTTGGCGTGCCCGGCCACCGCCTCGTCCATGGCGTTGTCGAGCACTTCGGCGGCCAGGTGGTGCAGGGCGCGCTCGTCCGTGCCGCCGATATACATGCCGGGGCGGCGGCGGACCGGCTCCAGCCCTTCCAGAACCTCGATGGAGGAGGCGTCGTAGGTGTGCGGGACGGCCGACGCGGATGAGAACAAATCGGGCATGCCGACGCTATAGGGCGCGCGAACTCGTCATGCCAAGCGAGCGCCTCGGTAAGTCGGCGATCGCCCAGGCGCTAGCGGATGCGGGGGCCGCCGAACGGCATCGGCGGCGGCGGCCGGCGGTCGCGGCGGGGGAGCTGCGCCTGGTACGCAACCCCGCAATGATCGACGCAGTAGGGAAAGCCGGGGTTCGACTTCTTGCCGCAGAAATGGAAGTCCGGTTCGCCCGGATGCCCGAGCGGCCATTTGCAGATGCGCTCGTTGAGCTCGAGCAGGCTGGTCTTGTGCGCCACCTCCGCCGAAGGCTTGGCCGGAACCAGCCGGCGGGGCGGGGCGGGGGGGATCGGAGCCTGCTGGTCGCCCGGACCCTGGCGCAGGAAGCCGCCGGGGCCGACGGAGACGACGCGCGGCTGTGCTTCCACGGGCTCGGGCGCGATCACGTCGGCAGGCGGCTCCTCGAGCCCGGCGGCGTCCGCGGGCGCGATGCCGGCCGGCTCGGCCTGCTCCTCTTCCTGCACTTCGGGTTCCGGCTCCGGCTCGGGCACTGCGGCGATCTCGGGAACGGGGTCGACCTTGGGCTTGTCCTTCGGCTCGGCGGCCTTGACCGGCGACGGACGCGCCGCGAGCCCCAACCGGTGCGCCTTGCCGATCACGGCGTTGCGCGACACCCCGCCCAGATCGTCGGCGATCTGGCTGGCGGTGTTTCCCTCCGTCCAGAGAGCTTTCAGACGGTCGATGCGTTCGTCGGTCCACGACATAGCGACAAGTTTCCAATCGTTCGGGCGATGCTTGCCGCCTTCCCGGTCAGCGCCTAGGCGACGGGAATGAGCGAAAAGACATCGTCCTGGGTGCGCACGGAGCCTGGTGTGCCGGTGATCCGGAACGTCAACCTGGGTGGCTTGAAGACATTATACTTGAAGGAGGTGCGCCGCTTTTTCAAGGTGCAGATGCAGACCGTGTGGGCGCCGGCGATCACCACGCTGCTGTTCCTGGTGATCTTCACCGTCGCGCTGGGCGGCGGGAACGGTGGCGCGGGTCGGCAGGTCATGGGGATCCCGTTCGCCGCGTTTATCGCGCCGGGCCTTATCGTCATGGGCATGATCCAGAACGCGTTCGCAAATTCCAGCTTCGCGCTGCTGGTCGGCAAGATTCAGGGCAACATCGTCGACTATCTGATGCCGCCGCTGTCGAGCGGGGAGTTGATCGCCGGCATGATCGGCGCCGCGGTGACGCGCGCCGTGCTGGTCGGCTTCGCCGTGTGGTTCGCGATGCTGTTCTGGCCGGGCGTTCGCAACATTCCCGAACATCTCTGGGCGGTGGTGTGGTTCGGCCTCAACGGGTCGGTGATGCTGGCTTTTCTCGGGCTGCTGACGTCGATCTGGGCGGAGAAGTTCGACCACGCCGCGTCGGTCACCAACTTCGTCGTCCAGCCGCTGTCGCTGCTCTCGGGGACATTCTACGCGGTCGACCAACTGTCGCCGACATTCTACGCGATCAGCCACGCCAATCCGTTCTTCTACGTCATTTCCGGCTTTCGCTACGGGTTCCTGGGGGTCGCCGACTCGCCCATCGGCTTCGGCGCGCTGCTGCTGCTGGCGATCAACATCGCGCTTGGCGCGATTACCTACGCGCTGCTGCGCAGCGGCTGGAAACTCAAGCCGTAAGTGAACGGCTCCTGTCGGACCCGTTCAGCATGATCTCACGCCCAAGCTCTTAGAACAGCCTTAGGAACAGGCAAGGAGTGAGACATGCGTAAGCTCGTCATTTCAGTGGCATTGGCATCAAGCGCGGCCCTCGCCGCGCCGGCCGCCGCGCAGTACCAGGACTCGTATCGCAACAATGGCTACGGGCAGCAGCAGCGTTACGACCAGCAGCGCTACGGTTATCAGCAGCAGAACCAGCAGATCCAGCAGCGCATCTACCGTTTGCGCGAGCGCATTCAGCGCGTGTCGCAACGCGGGGCGGTGTCGCCGCGGGAGGCCTACCGCCTGCAGCGCGAACTCAACCTGATCGAGCGCCGCTACGCGGATTTCGCCCGCAATGGTCTGTCGCAGCGTGAATCGTACGACATCCAGCAGCGTCTGCAGAACCTGCAGCAGCAGATCCGCGAAGATCGCCAGGACGGGCGCCGCTACCAGGATGACGGGCGCTACAACGACGATCGTCGCTACAATGATGACCGTCGTTACAATGACGATCGCCGCTATGACCGCCGCGACCGCGACGACGACTGAGTGAACAGGCGATCGCGCCCGCGTTGACGCGGCGGGATCGCGGTCCATATACATTGCTGGGAGGAAAGGCGGCCCGCAGGTCGCCTTTTCTTTGCCTGCGACCAAGAGGATTTCCCGTGGCGATCACCCCGCTCATGCCCGTATACCCGCGTTCGGAGGTCCGGCCGGTCAAGGGCGAAGGGCCTTACCTGATCGGCGAGGACGGCACGCGTTATCTGGACTTCGCGTCGGGCATTGCAGTCAACCTGCTGGGGCACAGCCATCCCCATCTGATCGCCGCCATTCAGCGGCAGGCGGCGACGCTGATGCACGTGTCCAACCTGTACGGCAGCCCGCAGGGCGAGCGCCTGGCGCAGCGACTGGTGGATCTGACCTTCGCCGACACCGTCTTCTTCGGCAATTCCGGCGCGGAGGCGGTCGAGTGCGCGATCAAGACCGCTCGCCGCTACCACCATGCCGCTGGCAATCCGCACAAGAACAGGCTGATCACCTTTTCCAACGCCTTCCACGGCCGCACGATGGCCACCGTCAGCGCCACCGATCAGATCAAGCTGCGCGACGGCTTTGCGCCGCTTCTGGAAGGCTTTACGGTCGTGCCCTTCGACGATCTCGAAGCCGCGACGGCTGCGGTCGACGACAGCACGGCAGGCTTCCTGGTCGAACCGATCCAGGGCGAGGGCGGCGTACGCCCGGCCAGCCGCGAGTTCCTGCAAGGCATGCGCGATCTGTGCGACGCGCGCGACCTGCTGCTCGTTTTCGACGAGGTGCAGTGCGGGGTGGCACGCACGGGAACGCTCTACGCCTACGAACAATATGGCGTGACGCCCGATATCCTGGCCACCGCCAAGGGTATCGGCGGCGGTTTCCCGTTGGGCGCGTGCCTTGCGACGGAGAAGGCGGCTTCCGGCATGGTTATCGGTACGCACGGATCGACCTATGGCGGCAACCCGCTGGCGATGGCGGCGGGAGAGGCGGTGCTCGACGTCGTGGCCGACGAGGCTTTCCTGGCCAACGTCAGGCGTTTGGGCGAGCGCCTTCGCGGCGCGTTGGAACAAATGATCCCCAACCATGATGGCCTGTTCGAAGGCGTCCGTGGCATGGGCTTGATGCTGGGTATCAAGATGAAGTCGGACAGCCGCGCCTTCGTCACGTACCTGCGCACGCGCGGCCTGCTGGCGGTCGCCGCGGGCGACAACGTCATGCGCATCCTGCCGCCGCTCAACATCGAAGACGCGCACATCGCCGAGTTCGTCGAACGCCTGTCCGCCGCGGCGCGGGAGTACGAACCGATCGCGGCGGCGGCGTGATTGCGCCTACGGACACCGCGCTGGGCTTCACGATCCCGGCGCGTCACGCGCGCGGCCGCCTTGTTCGACTCGGCGGGACATTGGACACCATCCTCGGCGCGCACGACTACCCTCCCGCCATTGCGCGACTGCTCGCGGAGGCGCTGACGCTCACCGCGCTGCTCGGCGCCATGCTCAAGGACGCGGGCGGGCAGCTGACGCTGCAGGCGCAGACCAAGGGCGGCATCGTCGACCTGCTGGTCGCGGACTACAAGGCAGGGACGCTGCGCGGCTACGTCCGCCACGACCCGGAGCGGCTGGCGCAGGGTCCGGTCGAACCCTCGCTGTTCGCGCTTTTCGGACGCGGCTATCTGGCGATCACTTTCGATCAGGCGGCGACCAAGGAACGCTATCAGGGCATCGTGCCGCTCGAAGGGGGATCACTAGGCGAAGCGGCGGAAAGCTATTTCGCGCAGTCGGAACAGATCCCCAGTCTTGTTCGGCTGGCCGTCGGCAGATCGGGCGGACGCTGGAACGCGGGCGGACTGCTGATCCAGCATCTGCCGGAAGGCGAGGAGGGCCGCGACCGCATCCATACGCGGCTGGACCACCCCGAATGGGGTCATGTCCGCGCGCTGGGCGAGACGATCAAGCCGTCCGAACTGACGGATGTCGCCTTGCCGCTGGACGACCTGCTCTGGCGCCTGTTCAACGAAGAGGCGGAGATCCGCATCACGGATCCGGTCGGACTGGCGCAGGGGTGCCGTTGCGATCCCGACCATATTCGAGACGTGATCATGCGATTCGCCGCAGCAGAACGCGACGAAATGGCGGATGCCGACGGTGTCATCCGCGTCGATTGCGAGTTCTGCGCGCGGAGCTTCCCCGTCCCGGCGCACTTTCCGACCCATTGAACGCGCCCGGCGGCTCTTCAGACGCCGTGTTAAGCAACCGTTTACCAACACAGGCGTAACGATCGCGTGTGCTGTTCATGGGCACGTTCTCCTCCCTAAGAAGGCTTCAACGCCTCAACTGGGCCGCCTTACCGGGCGGCCCTTCTTTTGGGGGACTTGCCCCGGCGGACTGCGAAGACTAGCCCGCCCGCTTCATGTCAGATCCCAAGGCCATCGTGCTCGTCTCCGGCGGGCTGGACTCCTTCGTCACCGCCGCGCGCGCGCGGGAGGACGGCCGCACGGTGCTGGCGCTTACCATCGACTATAACCAGCGCCACCGCGTCGAGCTCGCCGCCGCTGCCCGGGTCGCGGAAGCGATCGGGGCCGAGCGGCACGTCGTCCTGCCGGTCGATCTGTCCGTGTTCGGCGGCTCGGCGCTGACGGCGGCGATGGATGTGCCAAAGACGGGCGACACGTTCGCGGAAGATGGCGGCACGATCCCCGTCACCTACGTGCCGGCGCGCAACACGATTTTCCTCAGCCTGGCGCTGGGCTGGGCGGAGGCGGAGGGCGCGCGCGACCTGTATCTCGGCATCAACGCGCTCGATTATTCGGGGTACCCCGATTGCCGTCCGGAATTCGTCCAGGCCTTCGAAGCGCTTGCCAGCTTCGCTACCAAGGTCGGGGTCGAAGGCGGCCGCTTCGCGGTGCACGCACCGCTGCTGCACATGGGCAAGGCCGACATCGCACGCGAGGCGGACCGGCTCGGTCTGGACGCGGGGACCAGCTGGTCCTGCTACGACCCGGTGATCGGGCCAGCGACCGCGGCCCCGTTCGGCGGCGCGCTTCATTGCGGCCTGTGCGACAGCTGCCGCCTGCGCCACGCCGGCTTCGCGGACGCCGGACTCCCCGATCCGACGCGCTACGCCGCGCAAGCGTGAGCCGCGGGCGATGAGCTATGCCGTTAAGGAGATCTTCCTGACGCTGCAGGGGGAGGGCGTGCAGTCCGGCCGGCGGGCGGTGTTCTGCCGGTTCAGCGGCTGCAACCTTTGGACCGGGCGCGAGCGCCACCGGGCGGCGGCGGTCTGCCGATTTTGCGACACCGACTTCGTCGGCACCGATGGCACGGACGGTGGGCGCTACGCCGACGCCGATGCGCTGGCCGACCGCGTCGCGGCGATCTGGGCCGGTGCGGAGGCGGGGCGTTTCGTCGTGCTGACCGGCGGCGAACCGCTGCTGCAGGTGGACGCGGCGCTCCTGGACACGCTCCATGCGCGCGGGTTTACGGTCGCCGTGGAGACAAACGGCACGGTGGCGGCGCCTCCGGGCATCGACTGGCTGTGCGTCAGCCCCAAGGCCGGCAGCGACGTCGTTCAGCGCAGCGGCGACGAACTGAAGCTCGTCTGGCCCCAGGAGAAGGTCGATCTCGACGCGCTGGAAGGCTGGGACTTTAAGCACCGCCTGATCCAGCCGATGGACGGCCCGGCCGACAGCATTGCGGCGGCGACTGCACTGGTCATGGCGCGCCCAATCTGGCGGCTAAGCCTCCAGACCCACAAGCTGCTGGGGATTCGCTAGCCCGCTGCGCCGTTACTTGACGGTGCCGCCGCACACCCGGCGCAGCCGGCTCTTCCTGTCGTAACAAGCGGCGTTCAACTGGCTGAACGTCGGCGACGTTATCGACGCCAGACGCGTCGAGTACAGCCGGTCTCCGACCGTGACGAGGCTGTTGCGAAATTCTCGCATGCGCAAACGCGCGACACCGAGCATGCCGCCCTTCGGCACTGCAAGTGCGTCACGCGAGATCGATGCCGCGGTCTGGCAGAAGCCCAGCTGCGCATATAGCGTGGAAAAGCCGTTGTAGGTCTTGGTCGAGTAATCATCGAACAAGCGCTGCCCCTCGCGCGGCCCGTGGACGCGCTTGAAATAGTCGCCAAGCCGCGTGTACGCGCCCGCGAGTTCCGCTCCGTGATGCGCCAGTATGTCGTTGTAATTGGCGACCATGCGCAGCGTCGGCGAGAACTGGCACTGCAGTGCCGCGACGTTGAGCCCCGAGCGCAGGTTCCAGAGCAGGTGCGCACTATACTCGTCGGCCGTGGCGCCGGGAACAGCCAGGCCGAGGCCCGGCTCCGATCCGGTGACGGGTGGCCCGCGAAAATCAGGGGACGTGTAGAACAACTGCGCCGAGGCGGGTTGGGCCCACAGGCCGGCGGCGAGCAGAAGGGCGGAGAAGCGAAGGGGTGCGCGCACTATGTGAAGGTCCTCGAACGGCTGGCCGCAGGGCTGGCCTCCGGGCGCTGTATCAGAGCTTAACCGCGCGCCGCCAGTATGGATCGCGTCCACGGCGTTGAAAAAACACGGTTCGACTGCGCGAGCGCCGTCTACGATAGGCCCGGCTCGGCGACGCACGAAAAAGGGGCCGCCCGATCGCTCGGACGGCCCCTTCTCCTGACGGGCACGGATGAACGCGCCCGTGAATTACATGGCGTTGGTCGTGTTGCCCGTCGCCGTGTTGCCCATCATGTTGCCCGACATGTTGCCGCCGGTCATGTTGCCCGACGTCATGTTGCCGCCGGCCATGTTGCCGCCGGTCGTCATGTTGGTGTCCATGGTCATGTTGGCGTCGGCCGACATGTTGCCCATGCCGTTGGCGCCGTCCACGGCGGTCATGTCGTTGGTGGTGCCGTCGACGGGCTCCATCGAATCCATGCCCGAAACGGTGGTGTTCTCGGTGGTGTTGGCGTTCTCGCTGCCGCCACAGGCCGAAACCACGAGGGCCGCACCGACAACCATCGAACCGGTCATGAGCTTGTTCAGAAGGTTACGCATTCATTTGACTCCCTAAAAAGAGATCTGGATCGGGTTGGCCCCTATTTTTCCAAATCGAGCATACGATAGACACAAAGACAGCCGGCCTCAAGTGGAGACTTGAGGATTCGAAAGCGCGTCCAGAAACCTCCCCAAGCAAAAACGGAGGCTTGCGTCAAGGTCGGCCATCCCCGCGGCGCTGCCCAGCGCGCGAACGCTGGTGACGCCCGCGTCCGCGATGCCGCAGGGGACAATGCCGCCGAAGTCTGCAAGGTTTGGGTCGACGTTGATCGCGAAACCGTGCGTCGTGACCCAGCCGGACACGCGCACGCCGATGGCGCCGATCTTGGCCCCCCGCGCGCCGTCGCCCGTCCAGATGCCGATGCGGCCGGGCACGCGTCGCGCGGGAATGCCGATGCCGTCCAGCGCGTCGATCATCCAGCCTTCCAAGGCGTGCACGAACGCCCGGACGTCGCGCCCGCGTCGGGTCAGGTCCAGCAGGACGTATCCGACGCGCTGGCCGGGTCCGTGATAGGTGTACCGCCCGCCGCGACCGGCGGCGTGGACCGGATGGCCGGCCGGGTTGAACAGCTCCGCCGCATCGGCGCTGGTCCCGGCGGTGTAGAGCGGCGGGTGTTCCAGCAGCCAGATCAGCTCGGACGATTCGCCTGCGCGGATCGCTGCGGCGCGCGCGGCCATCTCCGCCAAGGCCTCGTCATAGGGCACGAGCGCGGGGGACACGCGCCATTCAGGCAAGAGCGGAACCATGGCCGTCCGCTGTGCCGGGCATGCGCCGATCGAACAAGAGACACGTCCTTGCCGCCCGGCGCACGGAGGGGGTAGGGGCGCACGAGCCGGCATGGGCCGGCGCAGGGGTCTCGGCTATGCGCGTCAACTATTCCGACTGGTGGAACGACGTCGTGGCGATCGCGCGCGCCAACTCGTCGATCCTGGTCGCCGTCGCCGGCGCGTTCGCGTTCTTGCCGGCAATGATCGCGGCGTTTCTGCTGGTCCCCATGGTGCCGCCGCCGGAAGGTTCGGGATTCACCGAACTCCTTGCGGCCTATTCGGACTATTACAGGGAGAACTGGCCGACGCAGTTGGTCGTCTTTCTGCTGACGACGCTGGGCCAGTTGCTGCTGTACGTCGTGCTGCTCGACCGCCGCCGGCCGGCCGTGGGCGAGGCGCTGCGCCTGGCCGTGCCGTTGTTCCTGCCTTTCTTCGTGGCCAACATTCTGGTCAGCCTCCTGCTCGCGGGCGGGCTGATGCTGCTGTTCGTGCCGGCCTTGTATCTGGTCGGCCGCATCATGTTGACGCCCGCGGCGTTCGTCAGCGAAACCCGCCCCAACCCCGTTGCCGCCGTTGCTCGCTCGTTCGCGCTGACGCGGCGTCAGGGGTGGCGCATCTTCTTCTTCGTGTTCCTGGTCTACTTGGTCGTGCTTGTCGTGCAGATCGCGATCGGCGGCACGCTCAGCGCTGCGCTCAGTCTGTTCGGGGGTAGCCAGGACCCGTTCAGCGTCGGTCGGCTGCTGCTGGCGGCGCTGCAAGCGGCGTTCACGTCCGTGCTGTTCGTATTTGGCGTGGTCCTTTGGGTGGCGCTCTATCGCCGGCTGGCGGGCGGCGGGGAGGCGAGCAGCGCCACCTGAGGCGCATCGGCGGCGCTCAGGACGCCCAGCGCTCGCGGGTCCGGGAATGTCTCGACCGCGCGCCGCACCGGTAGGAATCCGGCGCGCCGGTACGCGGGCAGCGCGGCGGGATGGTCGAGCGTGCAGGTGTGCACCGTGACCGCCCGCACACCGGGGCGCCAGGCGAGCTCCACGGCTCGGGACAGCAGCCAGCGCCCATGCCCCCGCCCGATCAGCGTCGGGATCAACCCGACATAGGCGAGCGCCGCCGCGCCCGGCTGGCGGAAGTCGAGTTCGAGCAGGCCCACCGCGGCAGCGTGGTCGTTGACGGCGTAGACCTCGACCCAGGCATCGTGCACGACCCCAGCCAGCGCTGCGTCGCTCATCACCAGCCGCGAGAACCACAGCCACGGCGCACCGACGCGGCGGAACAGCGCCCGGTACGCGTCCAGATCTGGCTGCGCCCAGCGCTCCAGCGCCAGCGCCGAGCTTGGCGGCGAAGAAGGCACCGGCGGCTCGCTCATCGCCAGATAGGTGACCACTGCCGCAAGTTCGTTCGGCGGCAGCGGCGTCAGGCTCATCGTCCCGACCGCCGCCGCGTCGGACAATCGATCCTCACCCCCACGTCGCCAGCGGCGGCAGGCTCATCAGAATGGCGTCGACGTTGCCGCCGGTCTTGAGCCCGAACAGCGTGCCGCGGTCGTACAGCAGGTTGAATTCGGCATAGCGACCGCGCCATTCCAGCTGGCGCGCCTTGTCCTGGTTCGTCCAGGGCTGATCCATCCGCCGCCGCACGAGCTTTGGGTAAACGTCGAGGAAGGCCTCGCCCATCGCGCGGCCCAGCTTGAGGCCGAGGCCGAAATCGCCTTCGACATGGTCGAAGAAGATGCCGCCGACGCCGCGGTGCACGCCGCGGTGTGGAATGTAGAAATAATCCTCCGCCCATTTGGCGAAGCGCGGGTAGTCGCCGTACGGGTTACCGTCGCACGCCCCCGCCATCGCCGCGTGGAAGTCGGCGGTGTCCGCCTCGTAGGGAATGGGGGGGTTGAGGTCCGCGCCGCCGCCGAACCAGCGCTTGGTGGTGCACAGGAACCGCGTGTTCATGTGCACGGCGGGGACGTGCGGATTGGCCATGTGCGCGACCAGGCTGATGCCCGTAGCGAAGAAGCGCGGGTCGTCGCCCGCGCCATGCATGCTCTTGGCGAACTCGGGCGAGAAGGTGCCGCCGACGGTGGACACGTTTACCCCGACCTTTTCGAACACGCGGCCCTTCATCACGCCGCGCACGCCGCCGCCGCCGGGATCGCCGGCATGGTCGATGCGGTCCCACGCAATGTAATCAAAGGCGGCATCCGAGCCGGCTTCCCGCTCAATCTCCTCGAACGTGGCGCAGATGCGGTCGCGCAGGTGCTCGAACCAGGCGCGCGCTTCGCGCTGCTGCGCGTCCAGCTTCACGTCGCGACCTTTCGCGGCCAATCGCCGGTCTGCCGCAAAGCCTCGCCCAGCGCGATACCCGCCGACACCGCGAGGTTCAGCGAGCGTGCCCCGCCGACGATCGGTATGCGGACCGAAGCTTCCACTTGCGCGCGAACGGCGGGGGGAACGCCGGCGCTTTCCGACCCCATCAACAGCGTGTCGCCGCCTCCAAACGCAAAGTCGTGTATCGTGGTCTCTCCCCTGGTGGTCAGCAGCACGAGGCGGCCCGCCGCGCCGCGAAACGCGTCCCAGTCGTCATGCACCGCAACGTCCGGCTCGTAGTCCATAGCCGACCGCCGAAGCTCCGGATCGGCCTTGAGACTCGCCGCCGAAACCGGAAACCCGCAAGGCCGGATGATATCGACGCCGACGCCCAGGCACGCGCCTAGCCGCAGCACCGCGCCGACGTTTCCGGCCTGGTCTGGCTGGTAGAGCGCGATCCGCATGGCGCGCCGATAACCTGAGTCACCGCACTGTCAAAATCGCCTTGGCAAAGCAGCAGCCCAGCGTCTATCAGTCCGGCGACCGCCGCCCCAACCGGAGAGCGGTGTTTTTTCTCGCACCCACCGCCGACAACAAGGGTTAGAATGGCCACGCTGGATAAAACGGAGCCGGGGGACACCGGTCACGGTGCCAAGGCCATCCATGTCTCGGACGCGGAGAACGGGCCGGAAAGCCCCCGCCGCCGCGACTTCATCAACGTCGCCGCCTTGAGCTTCCTGGGCGTCGGCGCGGGCATCGCCGTTCTGCCGCTGGTCAACCAGATGAACCCGTCGGCCGATGTGCTGGCGCTGGCCTCGGTTGAAATCGACATCTCGGCGATCGAGCCGGGTCAGGCGATCAAGAGCACCTGGCGCAAGCAGCCGATCTTCATCCGCAACCTGACGCCGGCGGAGCAGCAGGCGTCCAACGCGGTTCCCGCGGGCACGCTGCGCGATCCGCAAACGCTTGCGGAGCGGACGAAAGAAGGCAAAACGAACTGGTTGATAACGATGGGCATCTGTACCCATCTTGGTTGCATCCCGCTGGGCACGGCGGACGGCGAGAACCGCGGCGAATATGGCGGCTATTTCTGCCCCTGCCACGGGTCGCACTACGATACGGCCGGGCGCATCCGCAAAGGTCCCGCGCCGACGAATCTCCAGGTGCCCGAATACGTCTTCAAGACAGACACCGTCGTTCAGATCGGTTGAGGTAGACCCCCATGAGTTTCCCCTGGGCAGAACAGTACAAGCCAAAGGCGCCGCTGATGCAGTGGCTCGACGAGCGCCTGCCGCTGCCGCGTCTCGTCTATAATGCCGTCGGCGCGGGCTACCCCGTGCCGCGCAACCTCAACTATTGGTGGAATTTCGGCGTGCTGGCGGGCTTCAGCCTGCTGGTCCAGATCGTCACCGGCATCGCGCTGGCCATGCATTACGCCGCTTATGGCGAGGTCGCGTTCCAGTCGGTCGAACACATCATGCGCGACGTCAACGCCGGCTGGTTCCTGCGCTACGCCCATGCCAACGGCGCGTCGTTCTTCTTCATCGTCGTGTACATCCACATTTTTCGGGGGCTCTACTACGGCTCGTACAAGGCGCCGCGCGAGATGGTGTGGTTGCTCGGCCTCGTGATCTTCCTGCTGATGATGGCCACCGCGTTCATGGGCTATGTTCTCCCCTGGGGGCAGATGAGCTATTGGGGCGCGCAGGTCATCACCGGCCTGTTCGGCGCCATTCCGCTGGTCGGCACGACGATTCAGACCTGGCTGCTGGGCGGCTTCGCGCCGGACAACGCCGCGCTGAACCGGTTCTTTTCGCTGCATTATCTGCTGCCGTTCGTCACCGCCGGGGTCATCATCCTGCACATCTGGGCGCTGCACATCCCGGGGTCGAACAACCCCACGGGCGTGTCGGTCAAGGGGCCGCAGGACACGGTGCCCTTCCACCCCTACTATACGGCCAAGGACGGGTTCGGCCTTGGCATCTTCCTGATCGCGTTCTCGATCATGCTGTTCTTCCTGCCGAACTATCTGGGTCACGCGGACAACTATATTCCCGCCAACCCGCTCTCCACCCCCGCGCACATCGTGCCTGAATGGTATTTCTGGCCGTTCTACGCGATCCTGCGCGCGTTCACCGTCGACTTCATCCTGCCTGCCAAGCTTTGGGGCGTGCTG
>DASQNO010000062.1:0-2110 GCA_035644935.1 Sphingomonadaceae bacterium | reverse complement strand
CGTTAGCAGCGGCGCTCCCCCCGGTCGAGGCGCGCCGCCTTCGGGAGACGACGTTGACTCACGCTATGCGCACGCTCGCCGGTCTCGCCTTGCTGCTCACCGCCCCGCTCGGCGCGCAGACGCTGATCGTCGGCAACAAGGGCGAAGACAGCGTCAGCTTCGTCGACCTCGCCACCGGCCGGGAAATCGCCCGCGAGGAGACCGCGTCCATGCCGCACGAAGTTGCGATCTCCCCGGATGGGCGACGCGCGGCGGTCGTCGCCTACGGCGGGCAGACGATCGATCTCTTCGACGTGGCGACCGCCACGCGGACCGAGCGGATCGACCTTGGTTCCAATCGCCGCCCGCACGGCCTCCTTTGGCTGAAGAGCGGTCGACTGGTCGCGACAACCGAAGGCAGCGACACGCTGACCATCGTCCGCGTTGCGCAGGTCGGCGCAGGCCCGCGCGTGACGCAGATACCGATTGGGCAAAAGGGCTCGCACATGGTCGCGGTCTCGGCCGATGAGACGCGCGCATACGTCGTCAACATGGGTTCGGCGTCGGTCAGCGTCGTCGACCTCGTCTCGGGCAATAAACTACGCGATGTGAAGGTCGGTATCGAGCCCGAAGGCGTCGCGATATCGCCGGACGGGCGCCGCCTGTGGGTCACGGACCGCAAGGGGAGCGCCGTGCACGTCTTCGACACTCGGAACATGCGGTCGCTAGCCCAGGTGCCGACCGGGGCGACGCCGATCCGCGTCGCCATCAGCCCCGACGGGCGGTACGCGGTGACGTCCAACTACGGTGCGGGAACGCTGACCTTCATACACACCGCAACGCTGAAGCCGGCGCGTACGGTAAAGGTCAGTGGTAATTCCGGCTTTCATCAGGTGACGATCCTCTTTTCAGGTGATGGACGCCGGATCTACGTGGCCGAGACCGGAATCGATCGCATCGCGGAAGTGGATGTCGCCGCAGGAAAGGTGCTCGGACGCCTGCCCGCTGGTCGTAACGGCGACGGGCTCGGCATTTCACCGGTGACAACTAGACGAAATTGATCGTGCGGAGTTAAATACCCGTCACGCAGGGGCTGGTCACTCCCTTGCCGTTCGGTCCCCACTTGCGAAAGCCCTTGCTGTCGATGTGGAACCTCAGGCCGTTGTAGAAGCCCAATCCGATGTCGTATGCGCGTCCCCGAAACTCGTGGATCGCGCAGATCGACCGGATCAACCCCTGCCGCGCGATCGGCCGCTCGGGAACCAGGTCCAGCGCGAAGAAACGGCGGTGCGCGCTTTCCTTGGCCCCACCCGCACAGGCGTTGAGCTCCGGGTTGCGGTACCCGGACATCGCCTCGACGTCGCCGATCACCGGCTCGACGTGCCGCTTGATGAAGCGCAGCGTGTCGGCGATGTGCTGCCATTCCTCGATCGGCGCGACCTCGAACCCCGGTCCGCCGCACTTCTCGTAATCGCTGGCCGTGCGCGTCAGCTGCCAGGTCGGCAGCACGTCCGCCAGTCCCTCGTTCTTGAGGAAGCTTTCGAACCCCAGCACCCGCGCCTTGGTGCCCGGATCGCGCGCCAGCAGGTTATCGTACGCCGCCTCGTTTTGGCCCTTGATCTCGGGCGGCGCGGGCTCGGGCGCGGGGGGCGGCACGAGGGGCGCGGTGGGCAGCGCGGGAGCATCAGCCCTCTGCGCAACGCGCACCGGCGCGGCGCGCTGCACACGCGCTTCCGCCCTCACCGCGACGGGCGGCTCGCGGTGCACCGCGGCGGGCGCCGCGGTGGCGAGCACGAGCAAGGGCAAAACGACCTTCACAAGCGTAACAATCCTTCAGCCACGGGCTTGCTCCCTCCGCTCCGCCCGCTAGGCTCCGGCGCGCGGCCAGCGGAGAGCTTCACCCATGCGCCATTTCGCCATCATCGGTTCGGGCCCGGCCGGCTATTACACCGCCGAAGCCCTGCTCAAAAGCTTTGGCGGCATGGCACGTGTCGACATGATCGATCGGCTGCCCACCCCTTACGGGCTCGTACGCTCGGGCGTCGCGCCCGACCACCAGTCGCTGAAAGCCGTCGCGGGTCGCTTCGAAAAAGTGTCGATGAGCGAAGGCGTGCGCTTCGTCGGTCATGTC
>DASQNO010000061.1:0-58502 GCA_035644935.1 Sphingomonadaceae bacterium | reverse complement strand
CGGATCGCCTGCGGTGAGGATGCCTTGTTCGCTATCCCGGAACATCGTTTCCGCAACGTCCAGATTGCCGCGTTCCAGCCGGATGCCGGCCCCGTTGGCATCGGGCACGCGGATGTTCTGGAACACCAGACCCTCGACGCTCGCGCCCGCGCCGCGCAACACCAACGTCGCCTTGCCCTCGCACGCGCCGCCGTCGAAGATCGCGGTTCCGGGCTCGACGGCCTGGAATGCGACGCGGCCGGCATTCTGCACCGCGCACTGACTATACTGACCGGGGGCGACTCTGATCGTTCCACGGCCGTCGCCGATCGCGTCCACCGCGGCCTGCAGCCGCGAAAAGGATCGCCCCGTTTCGGCGACGGTGAACGCCGCGCCTTGCGATTGCGCGCCCAACGCGGTGGCCAGCACCGCGCTTCCGACCAAAAGGCCGATCGTCATTCCGTTCATGTGTACGCAACTCCCAGAAACACGCCTGCATAACACCGCAAGCGCGCTCGTTCTCCTTGCCTAGATTAGTTAATCGAGGTTCGGGCGCAACCAGCGGGTCGCCTGTGCCAGATCGACACCGCGCCGACCGGCATAATCAACAAGCTGGTCCTGCCCAATTCGCGCGACGCCGAAATAAGCGGCCTCCGGATGCGCGAAGTAGAAGCCGGACACCGCCGCCGTCGGCAGCATCGCGAAGCTCTCGGTCAGCGTCACGTCCGCCGGGCCGACGCCTTCAGACGCGCCGCCCAGCATCTCGAACAGCATCGGCTTCAGGCTGTGGTCCGGACATGCCGGGTAGCCCGGTGCCGGCCGGATGCCTCGGAACCCCTCACCCAGGATCTTGCCGCGGCTCAGATGCTCGCTGGCCGCATAGCCCCAAAGGTCCGTGCGAACGTGGCGATGCAGGCGCTCGGCAAAGGCTTCCGCGAATCGGTCGGCAAGCGCCTTCAGAAGGATGTCGTTGTAGACGTCGTTCTCGCCGCGAAAGCGGTGCAGATGCTCTTCGATGCCGTGGATGCCGACGGCGAAGCCGCCGATCCAGTCTTCGTCCGGCGAGATGAAGTCGGCCAGGCACATATTCGCCCGGCCTTCACGCTTCTTCACCTGCTGGCGCAGGAACGGGAAGCGCACCTCCTCATTTCCTGCGATCACAAGCACATCGTCGCCATCCCTGCGACAACGCCACAGGCCGACGACGCCCTTGGCGGTGAACCACCGCTCCTCGACGATGCGGTTGAGCATGCGCTTGGCGTCCGCGTAGAGCGCCGAAGCGCTTTCCCCCACCACGGGGTCGGTCAGGATCGCCGGGTAATTGCCCGCCAGCTCCCACGCGCGGAAGAACGGCGTCCAATCGATCTCGCGCCGCAGGTCCTCCAGCGGCCAGGCGTCGAAACGGTGCAGCCCGGCTTTCAGCGGCGCTTCGGGCACGTGCGGCGCGCCCTCGAACGCATTCGCCCGCGCCTCAACCAGCGTCGCCAGCTCGTTCTGCCCCTTGCCCGCGCGGTTGTCGCGAATGACGCGATACTCGTCCGCGGTTTTCGCGACAAAGGGATCGCGCTGCGTGTCACTGACCAGCGCTGATGCGACGCCCACCGCGCGGCTGGCGTCGTTGACGTGGATCACCGGCCCGCCATACGCCGGCGCGATGCGCAGCGCGGTATGGACGCGGCTGGTGGTCGCGCCGCCGATCAACAGCGGCATGGTCATGCCGGCGCGCGCCATCTCCTCACCGACGGTCACCATCTCGTCCAGCGACGGGGTGATCAGGCCCGACAGCCCGATCATGTCCGCGTCCTCGCGCACGGCAGTTTCCAAGATCGTCGTCCAGGGCACCATGACGCCCAGGTCGACGACGTCAAAGCCGTTGCACTGCAACACCACGCCGACGATGTTCTTGCCGATGTCGTGCACGTCGCCCTTGACCGTCGCCATGACGATCTTGCCCTTGCCGCGCGCGCCGACCTCCTTCTCCTCCTCGATGAAGGGCAGCAGGTGCGCGACGGCCTTCTTCATCACGCGGGCGGACTTGACGACCTGCGGCAGGAACATCTTGCCCGTGCCGAACAGGTCGCCGACGACGTTCATGCCGTCCATCAACGGCCCCTCGATGACTTCGATCGGCCGCGCCGCGAACCCGCGCGCTTCTTCGGTGTCGTCGACGACGAACGCGTCTATGCCTTTGACGAGCGCGTGTTCCAGTCGCTTGGCCACCGGCCAGGACCGCCATTCCTCCGCCGCCTTGTCGGCGACCTTGTCGGTGCCGAAAAAGCGCGACGCGATCTCGATCATGCGGTCGGTGGCGTCCGGCCGCCGGTCCCAGATGACATCTTCGCACGCTTCGCGGAGTTCGGGGTCGATCGTGTCGTAGACGTCCAGCTGCCCGGCGTTGACGATGCCCATGTCGAGCCCCGCCTGAATCGCGTGGTAGAGGAACACCGAGTGCATCGCGCGGCGCACGGGTTCGTTGCCGCGAAACGAGAAGCTGAGGTTGGACACGCCCCCCGAGATATGCGCGTGCGGGCAGCGGACGCGGATGTCGCGGCACGCCTCGATGAAGTCGATCGCGTAGCGTCGGTGCTCGTCGATGCCGGTGGCGATCGCAAAGATATTGGGATCGAAGATGATGTCTTCGGCCGGAAAGCCGTTGGCCACCAGCAGGTCGTACGCGCGCCCGCAGATCTCGACCTTGCGCGCGCGGGTGTCCGCCTGGCCGGCCTCGTCGAACGCCATGACAACGCACGCCGCGCCATAGCCGCGAACCTTTTCAGCGACTTCCAGGAAGGCGCTCTCGCCTTCCTTTAGAGAAATGCTGTTAACGATGGGCTTGCCGCTGACGCATTTCAGCCCCGCCTCGATGACGCTCCACTTGGAACTGTCGATCATGATCGGCACGCGCGCGATGTCGGGCTCGGCGGCGATCAGCTTGAGGAACGTCGTCATGGCGTGCTCGGCGTCGAGCAGCCCTTCGTCCATGTTGACGTCGACGACCTGCGCCCCCGCCTCCACCTGCTGGCGTGCGACCTCCACCGCGGACTCGTAGTCGCCCGCCATGATCAGCTTCTTGAACTTGGCCGAGCCGGTGACGTTCGTCCGCTCGCCGATATTGACGAAGGTGGCGCGGGACGGGGCGGGCGCCGTATCCGGCAGGTCCAGGTTCAGTGCGGTGGCCATATCAATCCGATGGGTTCGTCATTGCGAGGAGCGAAGCGACGCGGCGATCCAGTCCCGAAACATCCGGCGGCCACTTGTTCCGGATCGCCGCGCTTCGCCCGCAACGACCGTGTAGGTTCACGCCGCCAGGATCATCGGGTCCAAACCCGCCAACTGCGTCAGCACCGGCTTGGCCGCGACCGCGCGCGGGCGCATGCCCGCCACGGCGTCTGCGATCGCGCGGATATGCGCGGGCGTCGTGCCGCAGCAACCGCCGACGATGTTGATCTGCCGGCGGTCGGCCCATTCGCGGATATAGGCTGCGGTGGTGCCCGGCTCCTCGTCATACTCGCCCAAGTCGTTGGGCAGGCCGGCGTTGGGGTAGGCCATCAGCAGCGTATCGGCGATGCCTGAGAGCGTCGCGATATGCGGGCGCAACTGGTCGGCGCCGAACGAGCAGTTGAGCCCGATCGTCAGCGGGCGGGCGTGCCGCACCGACGCCCAGAACGCCTCGATCGAATGGCCCGACAAATTGCGTCCCGACAGGTCCGTCAGCGTCATCGACAGCATGATCGGGAGGTGTCCCCCAAGCGAACGCACACCGTGGATCGCCGCCTTGGCGTTCAGCGTGTCGAACACCGTTTCGATCAGGATGAAGTCCGCCCCGCCTTCGACCAGCGCCGCCGCCTGTTGCGCGTAGACCTGCGACACGAAATCGAAATCCACCTCGCGATAGCCGGGATCGTTGACGTCCGGCGACAGCGATAGCGTCTTGTTGGTCGGACCCAGCGCGCCGCACACGAACCGCGGCCGGCCGTCGCGATCGGCATAACGGTCCGCGACCTCGCGCACGATCCGCGCCGCGGCGACGTTGATGTCGTCGACCAGATGCTCCGCCCCGTAATCGGCCTGACTGATGACGTTGGCGTTGAAGCTGTTGGTGCCGAACACGTCGGCACCGGCCTCCGCATAACGCGTGCAGATGTCCGCCATCAGGTCGGGCCGCGTCAGGCAGAGCAGGTCGTTATTGCCCTTCTGGTCGCGTTTGAGCTCGTAGGCGCCGCGATAATCCGCTTCGGCGAGCCGAAAGGCCTGCACCGCGGTGCCGTACGCGCCGTCCTTGACCAGGATGCGCTTGCCGGCCTCGGCGCGCAGGGCGTCGTCGCGGGTCACGCGGCCACCTTCAGCGTCTCAGGGCTGCGCACGCCCAGCAAGTGGCAGATCGCATAAGCGAGTTCGGCCCGATTCAACGTATAGAAGTGGAAGTGCCGGACCCCGCCGGCATAGAGTTGCGCGCACAATTCGGCCGCGATGGTCGCCGCAATCAGTTGCCGCGCGGCAGGCAAATTGTCCAAGCCTTCGAACGTCCGGTCCATCCAATCGGGGATCGCCGCGCCACACTGGTCCGCGAACTTGCGTGTGGTGGCGACGTTGGTCACCGGCAGGATGCCCGGCACCAGCTCCTTGTCGATTCCGGCCGCGGCTGCACGGTCGCGGAAGCGGAAATACGCGTCGGCGGAGAAGAAGAACTGCGTAATCGCGCGCGTCGCGCCCGCGTCCAGCTTGCGCTTCAAATTGTCGATGTCGCTGTTGGCGCACGGCGACTCGGGATGCGCCTCCGGGTAGGCGGCGACGGAGATCTCGAACGGGGCGACCTTGAGCAGCCCTTCGGTCAGCGCCGCCGCGTTGGCGTAGCCGTCGGGCCGCGCCTCGAACGGACGGCCGGGTTCGGGCGGATCGCCGCGCAGCGCGACGATGTGGCGCACGCCCTCGTTCCAGTATCCACGCGCGATCTCGTCGATCTCTTCGCGCGTCGCATCGACGCAGGTCAGGTGCGCGGCGGCCTCCAGCGGCGTTTCGCGCGCGATGCGGGACACGGTGGCGTGCGTCCGCTCGCGTGTCGACCCGCCAGCGCCGTAGGTCACCGATACGAAGCGCGGCCCGAGCGGTGCCAGCGTTTCCACCGACTTCCATAGCGTTTCCGCCATCGTCTCGGTCTTGGGCGGAAAGAACTCGAACGACACGTCAATGTCGCCGCAGGCATCCGCGAACAGGGGCGTGTGTCCAATGGTCTGTACGTTCATCAGGCTGCCTTTGCTCGGGCGATCGGGATGCCCGGCCGCGTGCCGCGCCACAGGGTGACGGTCAGCTCGCCGCCTTCCAGATGCTCGACCACCCGGGCGTCCAGCCCGGCCGCGCGCAGCCAGCCGAGCATCGCCTCGTCCGAAAAGCCCAGCCGCGCATGAGCGTCGCGCTCGCGCAGCTCCTCGCGTTCATGTGGCGCGAAGTCGACGATCAGCAGTCGTCCGCCCGGCGTCAGCACGCGCGCGGCTTCCGCGATCGCCGCCGCGGGCGCCTGCGCATAATGCAGCACCTGATGCAGGATGACGAGGTCGGCGGTGCCGTCGCGCAAGGGAAGCGCGTACATGTCGCCCTGCCGCAGATCGCTTCCCGCGAACCCCGCCGCCTCCAGCTGGGCGCGCGCCACGCGCAGCATCTCGGAACTGCGGTCGATGCCGATCGCGTGGGCCGCCGCGCCGCCGAACAGCGCCAGCATGCGTCCCGTGCCCGTGCCGATGTCGACCAGGCATTCCACGGAATCCCCGCCGATCGCGCGGCCCACCGCCTCCTCGACCTGCGCCTCGGCGATGTGCAGCGACCGGATGCTGTCCCAGACCTTGGCGTGGCCTTCGAAGTAACGCTGCGCCGCCGCCGCGCGGTCCGCCCGCACCGCGCCAAGGCGCGCGAGGTCCGACGCGGCCGTTTCCTCGTCGCCCCAGTCGGCGACGGCATCCAGCAGCGGCAGCACGCGTGCGCGGTCGCCCAGGCTCAGGAACATCCAGCTCCCCTCCTTGCGGCGATCGGCGAGGCCCGCGTCGGCCAGGATCTTCACGTGGCGCGACACGCGCGGCTGCGACTGCGCCAAGACCTGCGCGAGTTCGCCGACGGACAGCTCCATCGCGCGCAGCAGGCTGGCGATGCGAAGCCGCGTCGGGTCCGCCAAAGCGCGCAGGATGTCGACGGCATGTGGCACTAAAACGGGATATAAGGATATGCTTATATCGTCAATGCTTGCCGCGCGCCCTGCCGCTGTGGCAACGCGTCGTCATGACTTTGCACCGACATCGCGCGCGCACCGCCCTTCTGCTCGCCGCCGCGTCGGGCCTGGGCGCTTGCGCGACCACCGGCCGAGGTCCCGACCCTTATGAAGGCTTCAATCGCGCGATGTTCGGCGCCAATCGTGCGGTGGACCGGGCGGTCGTCCGTCCGGGCGCGGTGGTCTACCGGACGGTGACGCCCGTGCCCGCGCGCCGCGGCTTGTCCCGGGTGCTGGAAAACCTCACCGAACCGTGGTCGGCGATCAATGCACTGCTGCAGGGCAAGCCCCGCCGCGCCGCCAACGCGCTGGGCCGCTTCGTGATCAACACCACGATCGGCGTTGGCGGGTTGGCCGATCACGCCACCGGTCTCGGCCTCAAGCCCACGCGCGAGGATTTCGGACAGACGCTGGCGACCTGGGGCGTCAAGGACGGCGGCTATCTCGTCCTGCCGCTGTTCGGGCCGTCCACCGTGCGCGACGGCGTCGGCATCGGCGTCGGCATGGTCGCCGACCCGCAGAACGTCGCGATCTCGCAGGTCGTCAATCCCAGGCCGATCGAAAGCGCGGCCATCGGCGTGTCGCGGGCGATCAGCGCGCGGTCCGATTTCATGGAAAGCGGCGCCGAGGAAGTGCTCAACACCAGCGCCGACCCCTACGCCGCCGCCCGCTCCGCCTTCTTCCAACGCCGCGCCGTCGCGATCACGGACCAGGAGAACGCAACGCCAGCTGCTGACACCGATCTCGACGCCGCGTTGAAGGAAATCGACGCCGCTCCCCCGCCGCTCCAGCTGCAAGAGAAACAGCCATGAAGACGATCGCCCCCCTCCTCTGCCTGGCGCTCGCCGCGTGCGGCAGCCAAACCGCCGGCAATAGCGCCAACGCCACCGCCGAGACGCGGCCGGCCGCCGCGACCGCCGAGGCGATTTCGGACACGCAGGCCGCCGAAGCCGATGCGCTGAAGGCGGCGGACGCCGAACTCGACAACCTCAGCAACAGCATCGACGACCCCGCGCCCGCGAACCGCGCCGGCGTGTCCAACACGACCAAGGTCGAGGTCTACTAAGGTGCGCCCGCTCGCATTAGCCGCCGCGCTGCTGCTCGCCGCCTGCAGCGCCGAACCGGAGGAGGGCGCGCTGACCTCCGACGAGGAACAGCAACTCAACGATGCTGCCGCGATGCTCGACGAGCCGGCGGACGAGGATGAGCCAGCGGCCGGTGCCGACAAGGAAGCCGACGAGTAAGCTTATTTTGGCATAGGCCCGGATCTCCGGGGTGAGGCGTGCGGCGGTTGTTCAGTCCGAAGTCGACTGGCTGCTGGCTATGTCCCACTCGGAAACCAATGGGCTTCCCAGCCGCTCCCAGGCCTCTTGATAGTCGGGCAGGGCGTAGGATTTCGGCTGAAGCCAGTAAGACACTGTTCCGGTCGGGCCAACGCCTCGATGGGCGGCAGCCTTCACTTCGTCCAAAGTGAGCACAAAGCAGGTGGGTGATGCGGTGTTTGCGTTTATGGTGACGACCCACCAGTGCGACCGAAGCGTCCCCAGCGAGCCGCCTAGCGGCACGGGTGCCCTTTTTGAAAGCGCCTTCGACTGAATGGGGAGCAAGCGGGCTTCATCATCGCTGGCGGCGTAAAGGTCTGCCCCTCTCGCGTTCCGAACCGTCGGCATCACGTGCCAACCACGGCGCGATAGCTCCCGAGCGACGTGGTATAAACCGGCATTGCCGGTGAGCTGATGCCGCAAGGCCTTTCTCCTTCAATCGCTCGCTACCTACAGGGTCTACGCGATTAAGGACCAGCGCTGCCGAGTGGCACTCCAACGTGATTCGGATCGAACAAAAAGGCCGGAGGATTTCTCCCCCGGCCTCTTCGTGCGTTTGGATGTTCGTATGAGCGGCTTGGGCGAAGCCCAAGCTGACGTCGGACAGGTTCGGCGGAGGTGCTCCGCCGTCCTGCCGGCCGTTCTGGTTTCGTGGTCGGGGTAGCCGTTGGGCTACCCCGTGCCCGAAATCAGAAGTCCATGCCGCCCATGCCGCCCATGCCGCCGCCGCCGCCGCCCATCGGCATTGCCGGCTTGTCTTCCGGAGCGTCCGAAACGGCCGCTTCGGTGGTGATCAGCAGGCCGGCCACCGACGCCGCGTCCTGGAGCGCGGTACGAACAACCTTGGTGGGATCGATCACGCCCGCCGTCAGCAGGTTCTCGTACGTGTCGGTCTGCGCGTTGAAGCCCAACGTATCGTCGTTACCGTCGATCAGCTTGCCGGCCACGACCGCGCCGTCCGAACCCGCGTTCTCGGCGATCTGCCGCAGCGGCGCCTGAAGCGCGCGGCGGATGATGTCGATGCCGCGCGTCTGGTCGTCGTTGACGCCCTTCATGCCCTCGAGAGCCTTGGTGGCATACAGCAGAGCCGTACCGCCGCCGGGAACCACGCCTTCCTCAACCGCGGCGCGGGTCGCGTGCAGCGCGTCGTCGACGCGATCCTTGCGCTCCTTGACCTCGATCTCGGACGAACCGCCGACCTTGATGACGGCGACGCCGCCGGCCAGCTTCGCGAGACGCTCCTGGAGCTTCTCCTTGTCGTAGTCGGACGTCGTGTTCTCGATCTGCTGACGGATCGCCTCCACGCGCGCCTTGATCATGTCGGCTTCACCCAGACCGTCGACGATCGTGGTGTTGTCCTTGTCGATCGTGACGCGCTTGGCCGAACCAAGCATCGCAACGGTGACGGACTCCAGCTTGATGCCGAGGTCTTCCGAGATCATCTCGCCCTTGGTCAGGATCGCGATGTCCTCGAGCATCGCCTTGCGGCGATCGCCGAAGCCCGGAGCCTTGACGGCCGCGACCTTGAGGCCGCCGCGCAGCTTGTTGACGACGAGCGTGGCCAGGGCCTCGCCCTCGATGTCCTCGGCGATGATCAGCAGCGGACGGCCCGACTGAACGACCGCTTCCAGGATCGGAAGCATCGCCTGCAGGTTGGACAGCTTCTTCTCGTGGATGAGGATGTACGGATCGTTGAGTTCGACCGACATCTTTTCCGGATTGGTGATGAAGTAGGGCGACAGGTAGCCGCGGTCGAACTGCATGCCTTCAACGACATCGAGCTCGAACTCGAGGCCCTTGGCCTCCTCGACCGTGATGACGCCTTCCTTGCCGACCCGCTCCATCGCTTCGGCGATCTTCTCGCCGACCACGGTGTCGCCGTTGGCGGAGATCACGCCGACCTGGGCGATCTCCTTGGTGCCCTGAACTGGCTTGGACCGCGCCTTGAGGTCCTCGACCACCTTGATAACGGCGAGGTCGATGCCGCGCTTCAGGTCCATCGGGTTCATGCCGGCGGCGACCGACTTCATGCCTTCGCGAACGATCGACTGCGCCAATACGGTCGCGGTGGTCGTGCCATCGCCGGCCATGTCGTTGGTCTTGCTGGCGACTTCACGCAGCATCTGCGCGCCCATGTTCTCGAACTTGTCCTTGAGTTCGATTTCCTTGGCGACGGTGACGCCATCCTTGGTGATGCGGGGCGAACCGAAGCTCTTGTCGAGAACGACGTTGCGGCCCTTGGGGCCGAGCGTCACCTTGACCGCGTCGGCCAGGATGTCGACGCCGCGCATGATGCGTTCACGGGCGTCGCGGGAAAATCTTACGTCTTTGGCTGCCATGTGGGCTACCCTTTCAGAATTGAGGTTTGGAAAGTCACAGAAAAGTCACGCCTGGAACGTCAGCCGACGATCCCCAGAATGTCGCTTTCCTTCATGATGATCAGCTCTTCGCCGTCGACCTTGACCTCGGTGCCCGACCATTTGCCGAACAGGATCTTGTCGCCCGCCTTGACCTCGAGCGGCTGAACCGTGCCAGCCTCGTTGCGTGCGCCGGTGCCGGCGGCGACGACTTCGCCTTCCTGCGGCTTTTCCTTAGCGGTGTCGGGGATGATGATGCCGCCGGCGGTCTTCTCGTCGGCTTCGATGCGGCGAACGAGCACGCGGTCGTGCAACGGTCTGAAGTTCATATGTGACCCCTTGTGGTGCGCGGACGTTGGCGTCCGCAGCTGGTTGATGATCCCGGTGCATTAGCACTCGGTGGTGCCGAGTGCCAGCGAGACCGCATGTAAGCTCCGGTTCATATGGATCAACCCGGTCCAGAGCAATTTCTTTGCGCGCGTGCGACGGCTGGGGTAGCGCCCGAGGCGAGTGCCGAAGCGCTCCCCTCCAGCCCTTGCTGGAGGGGTTGGGGTGGCTCTTCCTTCTTGCCGGGAGAAGAAGAGCCACCCCCAGCCCCTCCACGAAGTCGTGGAGGGGAGGCCGTCCGGCTTGCGAGGATAGATCGAAATGCGGTTCGTACGAGGCGTCTGGCGGGTGCTGGTCGGGGTCAAGGACGCGCTCGTCCTGATCCTGATGCTGTTGTTCTTCGGCGTGCTGTATGCCGCGTTGTCGGCCGGCGCCAACCCGGCCGCGATCCGCGACGGCGCACTGCTGGTCGACCTCAAAGGCTCGATCGTTGAACAGCCGGCGGAAGTGGATCCCTTTGCGGCGCTCGCGGGTGGCGGGGCGGTGACCCGCGAATATCGGCTGCGCGACATCGTCGCAGGGCTGGAGGCCGCCGCCACCGACAAGCGCGTCAAGGCCGTGGCGCTCGACCTCGACCAGTTCCTGGGCGGCGGCCAGGCCAGCCTGGCGGATGTTGCCGCCGCGATCGACACCGTGCGTCGCGCCAACAAGCCGGTGGTGGCGTACGCGACCGGCTATTCAGACGATGGTTATCAACTGGCGTCGCACGCATCGGAAATCTGGCTCAATCCGCTGGGCACCGTTGCAATAACCGGGCCGGGCGGCAACGGACTGTACTTCGCGGGTCTGCTCGAAAAGCTCGGCGTCACTGCCAACGTCTACCGCGTCGGCACGTACAAGGCGGCGGTTGAACCGCTGATCCGCAACGATGCATCGCCCGAGGCCAAGGCCGCGGCGCAGGCGCTCGCCAATTCGCTGTGGGAGATCTGGCAGAACAATGTCCGGCAGGCGCGTCCCAAGGCGCAGGTCGCGGCGTATGCGGCCAATCCGGCGGCGCTCGCCACGGCGGCGGGCGGCGACCTCGCGCAGGCTGCGTTGCGCGCCGGCATGGTCGATCGCCTGGGCGACCGTACCGCCTTTGGACGGCGCATGGCTGAGCTCGCTGGCAACGACAAGGAAAAGGTCCCGGGTGCGTTCAACACGATCAAGCTCGCCGACTGGACCAAGGTGACGCTGGCGCGGCAGCGTACGGACGGCCGCGTCGGCGTGGTCACCGTCGCGGGCACGATCGTTGACGGCCGCGCCAGCGCGGGCACGGCGGGCGGCGACACGATCGCGGCGATCATCGACAAGGCGCTGGAGGAGCGCGAGCTCAAGGCACTGGTGTTGCGCATCGATTCGGGCGGCGGCTCGGTGCTCGCGTCCGAACGCATCCGTCAGGCTGTGCTTAACGCCAAGTCGAAGGGCATGCCGGTGGTCGCATCGATGGGCGCGGTAGCGGCGTCGGGCGGCTACTGGGTCGCGATGCCGGCCGACCACGTCATGGCCGAACCCTCGACGATCACCGGCTCGATCGGCGTATTCGGCGTGATCCCCTCGTTCCAGGGCTCGTTGCAAAAGGCGGGGATCGGCGCCGACGGCGTCAAGACGACGCCGCTGTCGGGCGAACCGGACCTCTTCCGCGGCCCCTCCCCCGCCTTCAATCAGCTCATCCAGCTCAGCATCGAAAGCACCTACAAGCGCTTTCTGGGTCTCGTGTCGCAGGCCCGCAAGCTGCCTGTCGCGCGCGTCGACGAGATCGCGCAAGGGCGCGTCTGGGACGGCGGCACGGCGCGGCAGATCGGGCTGATCGACAGTTACGGCGGCCTGTCGGAGGCGATCGCCAAGGCCGCGAGCCTGGCCAAGCTCGGCGACGACTACGCCCCCGTCTTCCTGGAACAGCCGCTCGGCTTTCGCGCGCTGCTGATGCAGGCGTTCGGCGGCGGGGACGACGGCAGCGAGCAGGAAGCGGCGCACGGCGCGTTCGGCGTCGCCACCGGCCGCCCGGAACTGGCGCTGACCCGCGCGCTGGCGGACGCGAGCGCGATCCTGACCGGCCCGGCGATCCAGGCGCGCTGTCTGGAGTGCCCGCCGTCGGCCGCCGTGAACGTCCGCGAGGCGAAACGCGGTGCCACCCTTCTGTCCTGGCTGACCAGATGATCGTCGTCCGCGCCGCCACCCCGGACGACACGGCGGCCATCCTCGGCATCTACAACCCGTACGTCGCCTCCAGCGCGGTGTCCTTCGAGACGGAGGTGCCGAGCGCCGACGAGATGCGCGCGCGCAACTCAGGGAACGACGGCCTCTACCCGTGGCTGGTCGCGCATCATGACGACGACGGCGTTGTCATGGGCTTCGCCTACGCCGCGCAGTTCCGCCCGCGCGCGGCCTATCGCTGGACGGTCGAGACCGGCGCCTATGTCGTCGGCAGCATCGTGGGCCAGGGCGTCGGCCGCATGCTCTACGGCGCGCTGGTCTCGACACTGGAAGCGCAGGACTTCACGCAGGCCGTCGCGTCCATCGCGCTGCCCAACGACCACAGCATCTCCATGCACGAGGCGGTCGGCTTCCGCCGCGCCGGCGTCTACCGCAGCGTCGGCTACAAGCACGGCCAATGGCGCGACGTCGGCATCTGGCAAAGGGACCTGGCCGCGTCGCACAACCCGCCCGAGGAGCCAAAGCGCTTCGCCGACGTCGGCGTGATGCGGGACCGCTAACCGGCACGAGCAGGTCGAAATGGCCGCCTTGCCTCAGGCGCGCGCCTCCGTTGCCATTTCCGCCACGCGCCGCCGCGACGCGGCTAGCGTTTGCGACAGAAGCCGCCGCAGCGCGTCAGCCTCGTCCAGCACGTCCAGCCCCTTGCGCGTCGAACCGCCGGGGCTCGCAACGCGGTCCGCGAGCACGGCGGGCGACGACTCCGCTCTGGCCGCGAGCATCGCCGCTCCCTCCGCCGTCGCCAGCGCCAGCCGGCGCGCCTGATCTTTGTTCATCCCGATCTCCACCCCCGCCGCGGCCAGCGCGTCGATGAATCGGTACACGAACGCCGGCCCGCTTCCCGCCAGCACCGACACCGCGTCCAGCGCCGCCTCGTCCGAAACCCACTCCGCGAGGCCCAGCAGGCTCATCAGCGCCGTGATTTCCGCCCGCCGGGTCTCGTCGAGCCCGTCCGCGAACAGGCCGATTACGCCCGCGCGCAACCGCACGGGCAGGTTGGGCATCGCCCGCACGACCGCGGTGGGACCCGGCAGCCGCGCCCGCAGCGACGCGACCTCCACCCCGGCCAGGATCGACACCAGCACCGTCTCGGTCCCGACCAGTGGCGCCAGCGCGGGCGCCACCGCGTCGATCTTGACCGGCTTGACTCCCAGCATGACAATTCCCGGCGCAGGCTCCCCGAACGGAAGCTCCGTCAGCGTTCGCACGCCAGGCGCCGGCGCGAACCCGCTCGGCCGCACGACCGTGAACCGCTCCACCGGCACTCCGGCGTCCAGCCACCCGTGCAACATGGCCCCCGCCATGTTCCCGCACCCGATCAGCCAGATCGAACCTTCGCCTACGCCCAAGAGAAAGTACCACTTTCGCTTGAATACATCACGCCTCGCCCTGCGTGTCGATCAGCGCGGCGGCGATGGCTTCCTGCGGCGTCTTGCCCGCCCACAGCACGAACTGGAACACGGGGTAGAAGCGCTCGCATTCGTCGATCGCGGTTTCCACCAGCGTTTCCACGGCGTCCGCGCCCAGCGGCTCGTCGCGGTCGTCGTCGATCAGCATCGCGTGCCGGAACAGGATCAGGCCGGATGCAGCCCACATCTCGAAATGGCCCAGCCACAATTGCTCGTTGACCAGCCCCAGCGTCTCATAGATCGCCTGGCGCTTGTCGCCGGCGGCGCGGATGTCGGGCAGCGCCAGGAACTGCAGCACGCCGTCTTCGCCGCGCCATACCGCGCGCAGTTCATATTGCGCCCAACTGCCGCCGGCGGTCGCGACGATCTCCTCGTCGCCCGACCGCTCGAACGCCCATCCGCGCGCTTTGAAATATTGCTGCAGCCGGTCGATCGGCGTGTCGCCGTCGTGCGGGCCGTCGTCGGGTTCGACGATCGAAACCATGGCGGCTACCGGCCCGTCGCCCCGGCGGCCGCCTCGAGCGCCTCGATGCGCGCGCGCAGCGCCTCATTCTCCTCGCGCGCCGCCGCCGCCATCATCTTGACCGCCTCGAACTCGTCGCGGCTGATCGTGTCGAGCCCGCCGACGAAGTCGCGCGCGCGGATGCGCATCGCCGCTTCCGCCTCACGACCCATGCCCGCCAACGTGCCCGCCGCGCCGTTCAGGACCTTGGCGACATCATCGAACAGGCGATTTTCGGACTGCATTTCTGTTTTTCCTGGGTATCAGATCGCGATCTCCGCGCTGCTTGCGCGCGGAATCGCCTCTTGGGCGTCTGGGTTAAGCCGACATATCTCGTAATTGAGCACCGCGGCAAACCCCAGCCACAGCAGATAGGGCGCCAGCAGCCATCCCGCACGCGGCCGGACGCGCCAAAACAGGTAGGCCGTCACCGTGGCTGCGACCAGCATCGCCACGATCAGCCAGAACCCCGCCTCGACGCGTTGCGCCCCGAAAAAGGTCGGCGACCAGGCGAGGTTGAGCGCGAACTGCACCCCGAACGCCACCATTGCCAGACCCCGCCCGGCCGCGCCGCGGGCGTAGATCACGATCGCCAGCGCCAGCCCCATGAGAACGTACAGTACGGTCCAGGCCAACGCGAAATATCCGCCGGGCGGCGTGAAGTCCGGCTTGGCCAGCGCCTGGTACCAGGCGTTGTTGCTGCTCGAATTGCTCAGCCACCCCGACATCGAGCCCAGCAGCAACACCGCCGGCACGACGATCATCGCGGTGCGCGCGAAACTCATGCGAAGCTGGCCGCGAGAGGCAATGCCGGTCATGGCGTCGGGCGCTACTTCGCCCCTCGCGCGGCGGCAATCAGAAACTCGACATTGCCCTGCGGCCCCGTGATCGGACTTGGCACAACGCCGTCCACCCGCCAGCCCTTTCCCGTCAGCCAGTCCGCCACTTGCCCGCAGACCCGCGCATGCACCGACGGGTCGCGGACCACACCGCCCTTGCCGACCTCCGCCCGCCCCGCCTCGAACTGCGGCTTGATCAACGCCATCAGCCGCGCGTCGGCGGCCGCGAACTCCAGCGGCCGTTCGAGCACCTTGGCCAGGCCGATGAAGCTCGCGTCGCACACCACCAGATCGACGGCCTCGGGTATATGCTCGGCGGTCAGCACGCGCGCGCTGGTCTGCTCATGAACCACGACCCGCAGGTCATCCCGCAGCTTCCACGCAAGCTGGTTGGTGCCGCTGTCCACCGCATAGACCCGCGCCGCGCCCCGCGTGAGCAGCACGTCGGTGAACCCGCCAGTCGACGATCCCACGTCGATCGCCACCGCGCCCGCGACATCCCAGCCGAAATGGTCGAGTCCATGCGCGAGCTTCACCCCACCTCGCGACACCCAGGGATGATCCCGGCCGCGCACGTCCAGCGGCGCGTCCGCGGCCAGCATCTGCCCCGCCTTGTCCACCTTCCGGTCGCCCGAGAATACGGCCCCCGCCAGGATCAGCGCCTGCGCCCGCGTGCGGGTCTCCGCCAGGCCCCGGTCGTGGAGAAGCTGATCGGCCCGTGCCTTATGCATGATAAGCGGCCCTCGAGGTGCAGATCAGCGTAGTGTCACGTACGCAGCGATCTTCATCGCCTTCCTCAACTCAACGGCATAAGTCTTCGGTAGCCCAGACACCTCAATAACTTGATTTGCTGCGGTTCCAATCTGATCAGCATAGCGAATGCCAAACAAGTGGATAGTTAACACCTTATCTCGTGAAAGAGCCTTACTGTATTCAGCCGCCAATCGCTCGGCCAAGTCGCTTATCTTCACTCGCTCCTCCTACGCCCGCGCGCCCTCGACCACGCCGACGCTGTTGCGCCGCAGCGCCTTGAGCACCGTGTCCACGATTGCGTTCGCGTCCAGGCCGGCTTCGGCCATCTGCTTTTCCGGCTTGTCCTGGTCCTGGAACACGTCCGGCATGCGCATCGTGCGAAGCTTCAGGCCGGCGTCGATCAGGCCCTGGTCGCTCGCCATCGTCAGCACGTGGGCGCCAAGGCCCCCGACCGCCGCCTCCTCCACCGTCACCGCGACCTCGTGCGTGGTCAGCAGCCGGCGGATCAGCGCCTCGTCGAGCGGCTTGGCGAAACGAAGATCGGCGACGGTCGTGGACAGGCCGCGCGCCTCGAGATCCTCGGCGGCCTTGAGCGCCTCCTCCAGCCGCGTACCGAGCGACAGGATGGCCACGGTCTTGCCATCGCGCACGACGCGCCCGCGCCCGATCTCCAGCCGCTCCGGCACCGCAGGAATGCCGACGCCCGTGCCGTTGCCGCGCGGGTAGCGCACGGCGATCGGCCCGGCGTCGTGCAGCGCCATCGTGTGCACCATGTGCGTCAGCTCCGCCTCGTCCGCGGCGGCCATGACGACGAAGTTGGGCAGCGTGCAGAGATAGGCGAGGTCGAAGGACCCCGCATGCGTGGCGCCGTCGGCGCCGACCAGCCCGGCGCGGTCCATGGCGAAACGCACAGGGAGGTTCTGGATCGCGACGTCGTGCACCACCTGATCATAAGCGCGCTGAAGAAAGGTCGAGTAGATCGCGCAGAACGGCCGCATGCCTTGCGCGGCGAGGCCGGCGGCGAAGGTAACCGCGTGCTGCTCCGCGATTCCGACGTCGAACGTGCGGTCGGGAAAGCGCTTCTCGAACTTGTCGAGGCCTGTGCCCGACGGCATCGCCGCCGTGATCGCCACGATCGCCGGGTCGCGCTCCGCTTCGGCGGTCAGCGCCTGCGCGAAGACGCCGGTGTAGCTCGGGTGCCCCGGCTCCGCCTTGGCCTGCACGCCGGAGACGACGTCGAACTTCTGGACGCCGTGATACTTGTCCGCCGCGGCTTCGGCCGGCGCGTAGCCCTTGCCCTTCTTGGTCACGACGTGGACCAGCATCGGCCCTTCCTCGGCGTCGCGCACGTTCTCCAGAACGGGGATCAGCACGTCCATGTCGTGGCCGTCGATCGGCCCCACGTAATAGAAGCCGAGCTCTTCGAAGAACGTGCCGCCGGTCGCCATGCCGCGGGCATATTCCTCGACCTTGCGCGCCGCCTTGTGCAGCGGCCCAGGCAGCTTGCGCGCGAACCGCTGCGCCAGATGCCGCACCGACAGATATTTGTCGGAGGACACCAGCCGCGCCAGATAGTGCGAGAGACCTCCCACCGGGGGCGCGATCGACATGTCGTTGTCGTTGAGGATGACGACCAGCCGGTTGCCCGCGCCTTGCGCGTTGTTCATCGCTTCGTACGCCATGCCCGCGCTCATCGCGCCGTCGCCGATCACGGCGATCGCCTTGCCCGGCCGGTCCGACAGCTTGTTGGCGATGGCAAAGCCCAGCGCGGCCGAAATGGAGGTCGAGCTGTGCCCCGCCCCGAACGGGTCGTATTCGCTTTCCGAACGCTTGGTGAAGCCCGACACGCCGCCGCCCATGCGGATCGTGCGCATGCGGTCGCGTCGGCCGGTGATCACCTTGTGTGGGTAGCACTGGTGCCCGACGTCCCAGATCAGCCGGTCGTCAGGAGTGTTGAAGACATAGTGGATCGCGGTGGTCAGTTCGACGACGCCAAGCCCCGCGCCCAGATGCCCGCCGGTGACCGAAACGGCCGATATGACCTCGGAGCGGAGCTCGTCGGCGAACTGCCGAAGCTGTTCGGGCTGCAGCTTGCGGAGGTCTGCCGGGTAGTCGACCTGATCCAGTAACGGCGTGTCGGGACGATTGGACATACCAACGCGCATATACCCTTAAGGCCGGCCCGTCACGTCGGCGCGCGCGTTCAGCGGCAATCGCCGCAATGACCGCGCATTTCGAGCACCGGCCGCTCGGCAGCGAATCCCGCCCTTGCCGCCATGTCGCGCATGCCGTTGGCGAGTTTGTCGTCGTCGAGGTGGGTCGTCTGCCCGCAATTGTCGCAGATCAGGAAGATGCAGTCGTGGAGGCAGCCGGGATGTTCGTTGGCGACATAGGCGTTGGCGCTCTCGACGCGGCTGGCGAGGTTCGCGCCGACGAACAGGTCCAGGATGCGATACACGCTGTTGGCCGCGACCCGCTTGCCGCGCGCGGCGCTGACGCGTTCGGCGATGTCGTAGGCCGAGGCGGGCTTGTCGAAGCCGCGCAGCGCGTCGAAAATCGCCGCGCGCATCTCGGTCCACTGTTCGCCCGATTTTTCGAGTGACGCCCTGGCGGCTGTCACGAGCGAGTCGCTGCCGAGATGGTGATGATGCTGGATCATGCCCTGCATATAGGTGCCCTGGCTCTCAATGTCGAAGTCCGGGCGCTTGACTGGCCGCATCCTGCGTTAGCGATAACCAGAAGAGGGAAGCGGAGGGCCTATGCTCTTGCTTCGGCTCCGCGTGGAGCCGGACGGCCGCGTCTAGCGGCTCGCGCGCCGGTTCAAATCGTGACCCAGCGCCAGCAGGCCGACGCCCAGCAACGTCGCCAACACTTCTTCGCCGCCGTGCGGCAACGTCATGGCGCCCGCCATCGCGCCAAGGCCCAGCCCGCCGACCGACGAAGGCATCATGAACCCGTGCTCGAAAATGCCACGCCCCAGTGCGACCGCGCCCAGCGGAATCGCGACCGCGAGGCCGATCTCGTGGAGGTGCGGCGAACCCAACAGGCCACCCGCCGACGCAAGCAGCGCCACCATCACCGTGCTTGCCAGGCAGTGCGCAAGGCACAGGCCGGACAGGGCGATGCCGATCCGGTCCAATACGCCCGTGCTTGTTGTCGTTCCCATCATGCCGGCCCGCTGTAGATCGTGATCTGCCGAGATACAACATAACATTGCACTCGCAAGCTGCTCCGCTGGAAAAAAGTTACGGGGGCGACCATATCGCGCGTCATGGCCAGCACCGCCCTTCCCGCCTCCGCTTCCACGCCGTCCAGTCGCAGGGGCCAGCCGCGGGCGATCGCGAACTGGCTGCTGTCGGTGGCGGCGCTCGTGTTCGGCATGATCGTCGTGGGCGGGATCACCCGGCTGACCGAATCGGGACTGTCGATCGTGGAATGGGCGCCCGTGTCCGGCACGCTGCCGCCGATCGGCGAGGCCGCGTGGCAGGCGGAGTTCGACGCCTACAAGGCGACGCCGCAATATATACAGGTCAACACGGGCATGAGCCTGGCCGAGTTCAAGAACATCTACTTCTGGGAGTACGTGCACCGGCTGCTCGGCCGCGTGATCGGGCTCGTCTTCGCGCTGCCCTTCGCCTGGTTCGCGATCCGCCGCGCGATCCCGGCCGGCTACGGCTGGCGCTTGACGGCGCTGCTGGTTCTGGGCGGCCTGCAGGGCTTCATCGGCTGGTGGATGGTCGCCTCCGGCCTCGTCAACCAGCCGGAGGTCAGCCACCTCCGGCTCGCCGTGCACCTTTTGAACGCGCTGCTGATCCTGGCGGCGCTGGTGTGGACCGCGCTGGATCTTCTGCGCCTCGATCGGGATGCGTCGGCCCGGCCAGCGCGGATGTCGACGCTGGCCGTGTGGGCGTTCGCCGTGCTGGCGCTGCAGATGCTGTTCGGCGCCTATGTCGCGGGGCTGGAGGCCGGCTACGCGTTCAACAGCTGGCCGTTGATGGGCGACAGCCTCTTCCCTTCGAACACGCCGATGCTGGAGCCGGCGCTGCGCAACCTCGTCGACAACCCGGTGGTGGTGCAGTTCGTCCACCGTTGGCTGGCGTTCGTGGTGGCGGCCGTGCTGCTGCTGGTGGCGCGCGCCGCGTGGACGCGCGGGGCCGCGGTGCCCGCGGTCGCGCTGGTCGGCGCGCTGACGGTGCAGATCCTGCTGGGGATCATGACGCTGCTGACCGGCGTCGCGCTGCCGATCGCCGCCGCGCATCAGGGCGTCGCCGCCATTCTGCTCGCTTGTCTGGTCTGGTGCGTCCACCGCACGGCAACGGCTCGGGAGATGGTTACGGTAACATAGTACCTCACACGCAAGTGGCGAAATGCTTGACCTTTTTGTCCATCGATGCGATTGCCCTCCCCGACACCGCCCGCTCGAACGGGCGGTTTTCTTTTGCATGAAGAGGTTCAACGCCCATGAAGGCGCTCTTGAAGACCACCAAGTCGGCCAAGCCGCGCGAGGTGGAGAAGCAGTGGCACATTATCGACGGCGAAGACCTCGTCGTCGGCCGCGTCGCCACGATCATCGCCAACATCCTGCGCGGCAAGCACAAGGCGAACTACACGCCGCACGTCGACTGCGGCGACCACGTCATCGTGGTCAACGCGGGCAAGGTGAAGTTCACCGGCCGCAAGACGGTTCAAAAGGAATATCACCGCCACACGGGCTTTCCAGGCGGGTTGAAGACGATCACTGCCGCCAAGGTGCTTGAAGGCAAGTTCCCGGAACGTGTGCTTGAAAAGGCCGTGGAGCGCATGGTCCCTCGCGGTCCACTGGGCCGCGACCAGATGCGGTCGCTGCACCTCTACAACGGCACCGAGCATCCGCATGGCGGCCAGTCGCCGCAGCCGCTCGACATCTCCTCGCTCAATCGCAAGAACAAGGTGGGCGCTTAATGTCCGACAATCGCCAATCCCTCGCCGACCTCGCCGCGCTGACGCAGGGGCCTCCGCCTGCCGCGCCGGAAGCGCCAGCCGCCGAATCGCCTGCGACGGAGGCCGCCGCGCCTGCCGAGGATGATGCCCCGCCGGCGCCGCCGCAGGGCATTCAGGCCGTGTTGCGCGAGCAGCAGATCGACAAGCAGGGCCGCGCCTATGCGACCGGCCGCCGCAAGGACGCCGTCGCCCGCGTTTGGCTGAAGCCCGGCAACGGCAAGATCATCGTCAATGGTCGCGACCAGGAAGTCTACTTCGCCCGTCCGACGCTGCGCCTGGTCATCAATCAGGTGTTCGACGTCGCCGAACGCCGGGAAAGCTACGACGTCGTCTGCACCGTCAAAGGCGGCGGCTTGTCGGGTCAGGCCGGCGCGGTGCGCCACGGCATCAGCCAGGCGCTTGCCCGCTACGAACCGAGCCTTCGCGTCGCCGTGAAGCAGGCCGGCTTCCTCACCCGCGATCCGCGCGTCGTCGAGCGCAAGAAGTACGGCAAGGCCAAGGCCCGCCGCAGCTTCCAATTCTCCAAGCGGTAAAGCGAACAGGCCGAAGTGGTACTTCGGCCTGGGTAAGAAGCGAAGGCGGCCTGGAGCGATCCGGGCCGCCTTTTTGTTTTCGGTCGCCGATCCTAGTGCGGCGCCGCTGCGACCAGCGGCACGGCTTTGCTGGCGACGCTGTGGTCCGGCCGCATTGAACGCGCGGTGACGGTAAACGTCCGGTCGGCGTGGACGACGAGCTCGTTGAACCCCGGCGGTGTTGCGCGCAGCCGCTCCGACAGCGTTCCCGCGCCAATCAGGCGGATTGTGCGCGCGCCGCGTGTTTCGATCATCTCGAACGGGTCGTGGACGTGGCCGGACAGCACGCCGTCCGCGCCGGCGGCCGCGAGCGCGTCCACGGCTTCGCGCCCGCGCAGCGTCCTCGCTTCCGACTGCAGCCCTGCCTTGTCGATCAGGGGATGGTGGCAGGCGATCAGCTTGACGTGCGCCGGGTCGGCCTTGGGCAGCGCCGCAAGCGCCTGCGCCAAACTGCCGCGATTGACGACGCCCCACGACCAGTTCTTGCGCCATTGTCCCCGCGCCGTGGTGCGCAGCGGGATGACCGTGACGTTCGGCAGGTCCAACGTGCGCTCGACCATCTTCTCGACTTTGCCGAAGCGGCCGTACGGGCTGAAGATGCGGGCCAGCGGATTGTAATAGGGCAGGTCATGGTTGCCCGGCTCGACGGTGACCGGCACGGGCAAGTCGTCCAGGTAATCGCCTGCCGCCTCGAACTCGGCGGCGCGGGCGCGCATCGTCAGATCGCCCGTGCAGATCACCGCGTCAGGCATTTCGTCGCGCACGACTTGCGCGAACCAGGCCACTGCCTCCTTGTCCTCGCGGCCGAAGTGCAGGTCTGAAACATGGAAAAGCCGGGTCATCCCGGTCCTATTGCCGACGCAAGCGCCCTCGACAAGCAACAAGCGGCTGCCTTACAGGCAATGCGGCGCGCGGGTGTAGCTCAATGGTAGAGCTCTTGCTTCCCAAGCAAGTGACGGGGGTTCGATTCCCCTCACCCGCTCCAGCCGCTCACCTTCTACTTCAAAGAAAGAGACCCGCCCAGACCGCGTCCGGGTTCGCGCCAGAGAGTGGCCCCGAGTCGCTGGCTCAAATGCCTGTATTGGGTTCACCGAAGCAGGGAGCCAGCGGGAAACGGACGGGGGCAGCCATGGCTTCTTCAAAGTTCACTGCCGTGGGGCACGCGGCTTGAAGATGCAGGCGCGCCAGAACGAACCGGGGGATCTTGGAGCTGGTGGAGGGCGGTAATCCCGGTACGATCCGGTGGTTCATCGCAGCCCGTCAAAGTGATCAGGCCCTTAGCAAAGTTCGTGGCCAAGATGATGGAGTGCTTGCGCGAAATACAGGGCGGCGGCTCAATGAACGGGAAAATGGGTTCGACCAGCAGAATTGAGCATCGCGGCAAGGCAGGACGGGGTTCACTCCTGGTTACGGTCTCTGAGCGCAAGCTGCTGGCGAAGGGCGCGCTGGCGAAGATCCGCTGTGCGCCGACGCCTTCGACCCACAAGCTGCGGGTTCGAGTCGGACAGCGTGACCAAGTGCTCGGCTCTTCTGCAGTCATGCGGGCGTGCGGTGTTGAGTCATAGCCTAGATATCCCGGACCAAAGACCAACCGGCGCCCCGTTGACTCACAATCAACTCCCGATCCGGGATCAGCTGACGGAGCTTGGCGCGAAGTCGCGAGATGTACACGTCAAGTATCTTCGTTTGAAGTGAAGCGTCATCTCCGTAGAAATCCCTTAGCAAGGCGGCTCGCGAGACGAGATCACCCGCCTCAGTCGCTAACAGGAAAAGAATCCGGTGTTCGGCTTCGTTCAATTGCACAGTAGCCTCGCGGACACGAACCGTTCGATCAAGCGGATCCAGTACCAACGAGCCAACCCGTAACGGCAGGCGCTCAGCCGTGAGCGGGTCAGAATGCCTAGGAGAGCGTCGGATGGCGGCGCGGATACGGGCCAGTAGCTCGCCCGGCAGAAACGGCTTTTCGATAAAATCATCGGCGCCGAGATCCAACGCATTGATCTTGCTGGACTCCGTACCGCGGCCGGAAACGACCAAGATCGGTATAGTCGTTTTCTGCCTCAACTCCTGCAGCAGGAGGTCCCCAGTGGTGTCCGGGAGCCCGAGGTCGAGGAGGACAGCGGCGAACCCACCATCCGATACTTCAGCCAAAGCCTCGCGCCCGGTGCCTACGGACAGGCTGGCGAACCCGCCATATCGCACCGCCGCCTCCAGCACCGCCAGGACAGCTTGGTCATCCTCAACAATGAGCAGCTTTGCTGCCAACCCGACACTCCTTCTTCGGCTGCCATCGCTTCCCGCTGATCAAGTTCAACCGGATCAACGTTCTCGAAAGCCCGCGCGGAACTGCGCACCGGGGCAGAAGACCCCGGGATCAACAACTTGCAGCGCAAAAGATAGGGCGCCGGCCAGTGGCCGATCGACCCGCCGGAGTTCCTTCGGGTCCCCCTGTCTTTGTCACCACACGCGGAAGGGAGCAAGCCTGAAGAACAGCGCTTCGCGGCTTGCGACGCCGACCTTCGCATAAACATTCTTGATGTGAGTACGAACGGTTTCCAAAGATGGACCGGTCGCCGAAGACATCTGCTCCGCCGTTCTGCCTGAAAGCAAGGCGCTGACCACGCGCTCCTCCGCGCAGGTCAAGGCAAACGGCACTGAATAACCGGCATAAACCGGCTGATGATGGGCTGCGCCAGAGCAGAGCCGCAAGCCAATGACCGGCATCTCTCCTGCCTCAATCGGCCGAGCACAGATGAGCAGATATCCGCATTTGTCATCCTTGATGCACAGGAAGGCACCCTCTGCGCCTACGCCACTCAGGAACGTGTCCAACTGGCTTGTGCGCGTAGCGTCTGCCGCGACTAGTAAGCCGTCCCGCTGGCACAACTCGGACGAGCCATCGAGCAGTTCGGCCGCGGCTTCGCTTATCCACAGAACGGTTCGATCGGGAGCCACCAGAAGGCGGGCCACCGGCTCTCCAGCAAGCCATCGTAGAAGAAGGACAGAGGTCGGTTCCTCGGGCGTACTTTCAAAACTTTCAAAAGCGGTAGCGGAGCTGGTCATTCCCCTCACCCTCGACACGAGCCTGCAACGAGGCTTCAGTAAACGAAATGTTAAGGGAGTCGAAGACGGCTACACGCGTGGATTGCACCATCGCGACTGTTTCGTTTAGGGACAGTGAAACAGGCGAGGAGCTTCCCGCACCCAGAGAACTTGCTAGTAATCAACGTGTTAGGAATTGCGACCGCTCGCCCGAGCTGGATAAAACAAAGATCCTCCCTTTTGAAGGACCCAACTACCCAACATTGGGGATGCGAGCAGAACAAGGAAGGTTTAACAAAACGTTAACTCAAAAGTGAGCGAGTCGCCACGCGCGACTGGTTCGAAAAACGGGACGGGGACATCGCTCCTCTTGTCCTCAGCGGCCTTGCCGGCGCTATCCTCTGGCACCGCGAGTGCACAGGTGACGGTGCCGTTGCCGCAATCGCCGGTGCGATCGCCGCCCGCCGGCGATGCGCAGACCCGCGACCGCGACGGGCCACCTCAAGCTGCCGTGCCGCTGCCAGCTCAACCCGAAGCGGAACTGCCGCAGGTGCCGATCGGTCCCCACGGGCGACCCGACATCAATCCGTACAAACGCGATATCGAGATGACGGTACCGCTGACGTTTCAGAGCCGCAGTCTTGGTGACATCCCGATGCTGCTGACGGCGGACGACCGTTTCTTGCTCGAAACCGCTGCTTTCCTTCAACTGATGCGAAACGTCCTCAACGAACAGGCGCTGGCGAGTATCGCTGCGCGGCTTGGCGATCGACAAAGCTTCGTTCCCGATGACTTGAGCGACACAGGCGTGCGCCTGAGCTATGACGCCAGCACTTTAGCGGTGGTCGTGGTGGAAATCGCGGGGGAACAGCGCGCGGTTCGGAGCCTGTTCGCTCCGCCACGAGACGATCTCAACGACATCTCGCTCACGCCTGCGCGTTTCTCCGGGTACCTCAATCTAAACCTCGTGCAAACTTATGTATGGGAGGCGAAGCAAGTCGATCCTCCGACTCTCAACTTCGACGGCGCGCTCCGCCTCGGTCGTTTCGTTTTTGAAGGCGACGCACAATTCGGGCAGGAATTTGGACTGGAGGGCGATCAGTATCGTTTCCAGCGCAACTATGCCCGACTGGTCTACGACCAACCGGAACACTATCGACGCTGGTATGTAGGCGATCTTGATCCGGAGGTCCGTGGCCAGCAATCCTACACTCAGTTGGGCGGTGTCGGCGTCGTACGACAACAACGGCGCTTCAACACGTTCAGGTCGGCCATTCTACAGAACAACCGGCAACTTGTCCTTCAACGGGAGTCAACGGTGCGCTTCACGCGCAACGGAAGTCTCTACCGAGAAGTTCGGCTCCAGCCCGGCCGCTACGATTATAGCTCTCTACCGCTGCTTACCGGCAGCAACGACGTTCAGATCGAGGTGCGCGACAACACCGGATCGGTGCAAAATCTTTCATACCAGGCGTATCTGGACCCGATCGATCTCGACCCCGGCGATTATGAATATGGTGCTTATCTGGGTCGCACTAGCCGGGAGTTCGGGCGGGCGCCCGATTATCGCGGTGCCGTGGCGTTTACGGGTTACTTCCGAAAAGCCTACTTGAATCGTCCCGCAGTCGGCGTTGGCTTGCAGGCCAGCGAAGAGGTCCAAACGCTGACGCGGCAAACGCAATTTCTGATTGGCCGCGGCACTCGCGTTCTTGTGGATGGTGCTGCAAGCAATTCCAAAAGGTCCGGCCAAGGCTTAGCTTTGGGCGTTAGCTTCGACCAGTTCTTCGATCGCGCGGGCCTAGCTGACAACTTTACGCTTCGCGCCGATTACAATTCACCTGATTTCACCACGCTTGGCAATCCAGTGGGGTTCAACGCAGCCAAGTTCACGGTCAGCGGGCAATACACGCGGCAGTTCAGTCAAAGGTTCATCGCCACTGGCACCGGCTCCTATCTGCGTGGGCGCGGCATCGTGGGAGACAGCTATCGACTTGGGCTCACTGGCTTTCATCGGCTAGATGATCGGTGGACGGTTCGGGCCGGTGTTGACTACGCAAAGTTTCCCTCCTCCTTTGGGAGCGACGGCTTCAGCGCGACTGTCGGCGTTGTCTTTCAACCAAGCTTCCGCCGCCGTGCAGAGGCTCGTTACGAGACGCGCGATAATCTCGCGGAGCTGTCATACAGTCAAAGCGGCCTCAACGAACTCAACAGCGTGAGCTTTGGCGGAGTGGCTGCACATCAAGACGGCAGTGTTCGCGCGGCTGGCTTCGCCGGCTACTCAGGCAACAGGTTCGATGCGAATATCAGTCATGCTAGTCTGGGACCGAGCCTTCAGCAGTTCGGGGCTATCAACGCTACCACGGCGCGCGTCGGCACCACACTCGCGTTCGCCGATAGAGCTTTCGGTATCGGCAGGCGGATCAACGACAGCTTCATGTTGCTGTACCCGCACAAGAACCTTGGCAAGCGCAGCGTCGTCGCCGGGCAGTCGTTGGCACAGAATGATTATATCGGGCGGAGCGGTATCCTGGGCGCCGCCGTCAACAACTTCCTCGGTTCATATGTGACACAATCCGTCCAGTACGCGGTGGAAGATCCGCCTAGCGGGTACGATACCGGCTCCGGGGTCCTTCGGGTGCGCCCGCCTTACCGAAGCGGCTACGCGTTACGCGTCGGCACTGACGCTTTCGTGAGCGCAACCGGAACGCTTGAGCTCACGCCCGGACGGCCCGTTGCGTTGATTGGCGGCCGCGTGTCCTTGCTAGAGCTTCGTAAAGGTGACTCCCCGCAGCCGCTTCCATTCTTCACCAACTCGGTCGGTCGCTTTGCCATATCGGGTCTGTTGCCGGGTCGGCGTTATCTGGTCGAGACATATGCACCAAACGGTACCATCGACCGCAGCTTGGAGTTCGGTGTTCCTGCGGCCTCTGATGGCTTGGTGAATCTAGGTACCGTCCGGCCTGGCTCGATGAAATAGGAGGCGTTCATGCTCCGTCCGATCATATTTTTCGCGGCAATCTCCTTCGCGTCGTTCGCCCCGGCACAAGTGGCGCCGCCGTCGGACGGGCCCGTTACCAACGATTGCCGCGTTCGCGTGAATGCCAATCCAACAGCCTGGATAATCCAAGGCTACGACCCATTCGGCGGCACTATCGCCGAAGGTACTTTCAGCGTCACCTTCACCAACGAGGGATCAAGTGAATGTCGCTTCTTTCCCGCTTTCCGGCTCGAGCAGCCGCCTTTCGGCTTATCTCGGGGTAATGGCCGCCGCATCGGCTACGCCCTGCTCAATCTAACAGGCTCTCAGGATCTAACGCCGCATATGGGTCGATCAAACCGATCCACAAACCAGCCGGACGTTGTGCTCACCCAGAATCAATCACGTACCATGTTGTTCAAGCTGGTCGTCGATCAGAACGACGTAACGGGGTCTGGGACCTACAGCCAGGACGTTGTCCTTGAGGCGCAGGACAGTCGCTTCGTCAGCACGGGGGGCACCCGGATCGCGCTTGGCCTCAGTGTCCTACCTTCGGCGCGCCTCGGTCTCAGCGGTGCCTATACTGTGAACGATGGACAGGCCGTCGTTGAACTTGGCGAACTACGGCGAGGCGTCGCTCCCGTCCCTCTTCAGCTTCGGGTGAACAGCACCGGCAATTACACCATCAGTGTCACGTCCGCGAATGCCGGCCGACTTCGGCTCGGCACAAGCGGATGGTATGTCCCTTACTCACTGGCTATCGGACCCACCACGGTTCAGCTCGCCGGCACTGATGTGGTCACAGGGCCGGCGGGTGATGGTTTACGGCAGGAGGCGCTGGCCCTGCGTTTCACCATCGGCGATGTTACTGAGAAGCGAGCCGGAACCTATAGCGACGTGCTGACGGTCTCAGTGGCCGCCCGGTGAAAAGCCCTTTCGACGTGCTTTCTGCCGGCGGGATGTTAACCGTTCGCCAACTCCCTGCTGCTACCTCTGCTCATCTAGGCCGAATGAGTAGGCCCGGAAGGGTAGTAGATGGCACACGGATTGCAGATCGGATTGGCGTCGACGCTGCTTTGCTTTGCGGTTACCGCCGCAGATGCAGCGACGATGGGGTTCAATCTTCGTCTGACGGTCCCGCTACACTGCCGGGCTCAATTTTCGCCCGTCGTCACGGCAAATAGGAGCGGCGAGGAAGTCAGCTTGGGGGAGATACGTGAGTATTGCAACGCGCCTCAAGGTTATGAACTCGTCGTCTCTTACCAAAGCGGCAGCTTGCGTGGTGCACGCATCGTCGCGGGCAGCGACCAGGTTGTGCTTAACGGTTCGGGAGAGGCCGTGCTGAGCCGGCAAGCGGGCCCGCGCGTCCGGTCCCTCCCAGTTCTTGCGACTCCGGGCAAAAACGGTTTCGATACTGATCGCCTCTTTTTCCGGCTCCGTCCGGCTTGAGCTACCGCCATGCCGCTCTTTCCTGCGACAACGCTTTGCAAAGTGATTTTTCGTCACGTGCGATGGAGCGAGGCGGAGGATCCTGCGGCCAGATATAGCCCCGAGCGAACTAGAAATCCTTGATGTTCATTCCGTGAACTTGCGCTAGCTTGTAGCCCCCCCCCTGGAACGCCGCTCCCCGCCTTGACGCAGGCAATAGCGCGTACCGGCCGAGCGCGCGACGCTAAACGATCGGCAATCATCAGGTCGGGAGTCTCGGAAGCAGCCGGGCCGTCCCCCACCCCGCCTCGACGTCGGATGCCCCTTCCCGCGTTCTCAACGAAGAACAGGGAAGCCCGCCAACGCATCGAGCAATGTATCGACCTCGCTCGCACTCGTGTAATGGCAAAAGCCGACGCGAACGAGGCCGCCGGATTCTGTCAGGCCTAGGCGCGCGATTGCCTCGGGCGCGTAGAAGTTGCCGGACCAGGCGAAGATCCCCCGCTCCGCGAGATAGGCTGCGACGTCGCGCGGTGAATGGCCTTCCACCGTAAAGGAGAAGGTCGGTACGCGGTTCGACTCGTCCGGCGGACCGTAGAGCCTAACCCGCGGCAGCGCCGCCAATCCGCTGAGGAACTGCCGGATCAGCGCGCGCTCCTGTTCGGCGATCGCCTGCATTCCGGCCAAAATACGCGAGCGACGGTCGCCGGAAATGCCGCTTTGGGATGCGAGATGTTCGACCGCACCCAGCGTGCCTGCCACCGCCTCGAACGAAGCCGTCCCGGTTTCGAACCTGACTGCCGGCGGCTGCGAAGCCGACGGGCGCAGCTTGTAGGCATCGATCGTGTCGAGGAGATCGGCCCGGCCCCACAGCACGCCCTGGTGCGGCCCGAAGAACTTGTATGGCGAACACGCGAGGAAGTCGCAGCCCAGGACGCGCGCGTCCACGGGCAGATGCGGCACCAGTTGTACCGCATCGACGAAGACCATCGCGCTGCTGCAGGCGCGAACCGTGCGCACGATGGCTGCGATGTCGCTGACCGTGCCCAACGCGTTGCTCGCTGCGCCGACGGCCACGAGGCGGGTGCGCGCGCTCAGCAGTTCCGGCAGCATGTCCAGCATCAGCCTGCCGTTCCCGGGATCGAAGTCGAGCCAGCGCACCGTCATGCCCAAGTCCCGGGCGACCAGCAGCCAGGGCGCGACGTTGGCGTCGTGATCCAGACGCGTGACGACGACCTCGTCGCCCCCACGCCAGCCGCGTGCCAGCGCCCGGGACAACATGAAGGTCAGCGTCGTCATATTGGGACCGAACGCGATCTCTTCCGCGCGGCCGCCCAGGAGGTCCGCCATCCCTTCGCGCGCGGTGCGGACGAGGGCGTCGGTCGCGGCAGAGGTGGTGAACGCGCCACCCTTGTTCGCCGTGCCGCCGGTCATGTGCGCGACCATGGCATCGATAGCGCCGCGGCAGAGCTGCGTTCCGCCCGGCGCGTCGAAGTAAATGCGCGGGCGATCGCCGTCGCGCACGGCAAGCGCGGGAAACTCGGCCCGGATCGCGTCGATGTTCAAGCTCATGCGATCCTCACACCCCGCCGTCGACGACCTCGTGACCGGCCGCGTGCAGCCGCGCCGCAAGATCGCCCGTACACTCCGCAAGTTGGTCTTCGTCGGTGCTGCGCACCACAAAGTTCGCGCCGACGCGGCCGTTGCGAAAAAAAGGATAGCTGCCGATCTGCACACCTTGGTGGGCGCGTTCGGTCGCCTGCAGCATGTCCGCCACCTCACTTTCGGGGACCCAGCCGCCGACGGTTCGCGACAGCACCGGCCTGCCGCCTTGCAGGGTTCCGGTCAGCGCCTCCATCATCATCTGCGCGATGTGCGGGACGCCCGCCATGATGAAGATGTTGCTGTGCCGGATCCCGGGGGCGCCGGACATGCGGTTCTCGATCAGCGTCGCCCCTTGCGGCACACGCGCCATCCGCAGCCGCGCCTCCGTGATGCCGCCGCGGCTCGCATAATGGTCCTCGAGCACGCGCCGGGCGTCGGGGTGCACTTCCACGGGGACCCCTAGTGCCGCCGCGATCGCGTCCACGGTGATGTCGTCGTGCGTCGGCCCGATGCCGCCTGTGGTGAACAGATAATCATACGCATGGCGGAGCGCGTTCACCGCCTCAACGATGCGGTCCTGAACGTCGGGCACGACCCGCGCCTCGTTCAGCCGGATGCCTTGCACGCCAAGCCAGCCCGCGACGGCGGCGATGTTCTTGTCCGCGGTGCGCCCCGACAGAATTTCGTCGCCGATCACCAGCAGTGCGGCGGTATAGATCCGTTCAGGTTCGGGCGCGGCTGCGTCGGTCATGGCCGCAGCCATAGCGTTTGTGGCGCGGCGGGACAGCGACTATATGGCGCGGCATGACCCAATATGTCGCCGTATCCGGCACCGACACGCCCGCCGCGCGGACCGGCGTCATCAAGCTTCACGACCAGGCGGCGTTCGCGGGAATGCGGGCGGCGGGGCGACTAACTGCTGAGATCCTCGACGCGCTGGTGCCGCATGTTAGCCCGGGCGTGACGACGCAGGAGATCGACGACCTGGTCTTGGCGCACATGGTCCGCGCCGGCGCGCTGCCTGCGACGCTCGGGTATCGCGGGTACATGAAGTCGAGCTGCATCTCGATCAATCACGTTGTCTGCCACGGCATACCTTCGAACAAGCCGTTGAAGGACGGCGATATCGTTAACATCGACGTCACGCCGATCCTGGACGGCTGGCACGGCGACAGCAGCCGCATGTACCTTGTCGGCGACGTCGCGCTGAAGGCGCGCAAGCTGGTCGATGTGACGCACGAGGCCATGATGCGCGGCATCGCGGCGGCGCGCCCGGGCAACCGGCTGGGCGACGTGGCGCATGCCATCCAGTCCTTCGCCGAAAGCCATCGCTACGGCGTTGTGCGCGACTTCTGCGGTCACGGGCTCGGCCGGCTGTTCCACGACTCTCCGGAGGTTGTGCACGCGGGCAAGCCGGGCACCGGCCCTGAACTGAAGCCGGGCATGTTCTTTACGATCGAGCCGATGATCAACATCGGCCGCGCGGACACCAAGGTGCTGGAGGACGGCTGGACTGCGGTGACCCGCGACCGCAGCCTGTCGGCGCAGTTCGAGCACACGGTGGGCATCACCAACGACGGATGCGAGGTGTTTACGCTGAGCCCCGCCGGCTGGCACAAGCCGCCCTACAACTGAGGGGTTAGGCCCAGTCCGCCGTCAGCGCACGCGCCCGGTCCAGGTCCTCGGGAAAATCCACTTCCCCCCAAGCCTCGCCCGCTATGTCGAGAGTTTCGACACGTTCGCGCTGCGCTAATTGATGCACGACGCGCAGGTACCAGACGTTGGTTCCTTCCGCCGTGCGCATCACCCGCCCGATCTCCTGGCGGAACCGGGCCGCCCCGTCGCCGCGATAGACGATCAGGCCAATGCTTTCCGCATTGACGCCTTCGTCCAATCGCTTTCCGATTGCGAGCAGTCGGCCATCGTCAGCGCGAACCACCTTCATATCGTCCGCGTCATACGCGTCCTTGCGGTCGACGGTAACGGCGATGCCCTGCAAGCCTGCGCCGATTACCCGGCCCACAAGCGCCTCTGATACCAACGTGTCCCCGTTCAGCGTCAGGCAGTCGCCTTGGAGCCAATCGCGCGCCATCCACAGCGTGCCGAGATTATCGGCGACCTTGTAGAAGGGGTTGAACAGCGTTGTGACCCGGGGACCGCCGCCCCGCCGCGCCAACGCCGCTTCGATCTGGTCTTCGCGGAAGCCCGTCACGACGAGCACCTCTTCGATGCCGTTCCGGCCGAGCATTTCGAGTTGCCAGTCGAGCAAGGATCGCCCGCTGAAGTCGATCAGGCATTTCGGCCGGTCCGCGGTTAGCGGCAACAGGCGCGAGCCCTGGCCGGCGGCAAGAATGATCGCACGCATGACCTACTGTTCCCGGCAGAATGCGGCGAAATGATGCACCGCAATATTTGGTAGTGTCTCAGTTTCAATTTTGGCGGTCGGAGCAGGGCTTCTGGGCACCAGCCAGCCTGATTGACTCTGTCCCGCATCGGTCCGCATGACGGCCTGTGCCCTGGAACTTTTTTTACGTCCGGTTCATTGATCGTATACCAAAGCCGGTATATGACGCCTGAGACACGATCGTATGAACTCCTCTTTGACGAGGGCGGAATTAGGGCCGACCTGAAAGCCTGCAGAGAACGCGACCGCTACGCATTTTCTTACATCATCGTCGCGCTCGGCGAGCTTCGCGCTAACCCATCCACTGCCGAAAACTTTGTCATGGTCGGGTGGCAGGATGAAACCGTTGAGGACGTGGCTTGGATCGAAAGCTTGCAGAGAGAGGGCATCAACGCGAGCCGGGTGAAAATCTGGGACGTAAAAGACTGGAGGATGATTTTCTTTGCAGACCACAAGCGGCGACGTGCGGCTTTGGTTGCAGTGATGCCTCGCAATGATAATTATGAGAAAAACACCATCCTTTGGTCAAGATTGAGAGAAGCATATGAGCGGCTTGGTTTCGAAAGACGCTGATACAGAATGGAAGGTTGTCCAGAGCGGAGCGCGCGGCAACTGCCACTATGAAAACGTCCTGGGCACATCCATTACTGTTGTCGATTTCAGCGGAAGCGGTAGCGTTCTGCCAGTTGGCTATGGTTTTCTTGATGACCTAATTAGTGAATATGAGTCGGACCCTGAGCTTAGGGATGACTTGGCCGCCGCTCGTCAAGAAATGGGCGCTGATCTTTTAGCGGGCGGCCGGCCCACAGTGGCTGCTTTGCGCCTATCTATAGGGCTTTCCCAGGCTGACTTAGCCTCCCTGTTGGGAACCTCGCAAGCGGCTGTCTCGCGTCTGGAGTCAGGGCAGCAAGAGCCCCGTTTGCCTATGCTTCGGAAATTGGCTTCGGCATTGCGGGTGGACCTCAACACCCTGGATCGCGCGTTCTACTATGAGTAAAAAGCCGCATGGCGTCGTGTTGTTCGTCGATGACGTGCGGGAGGAAGTAGGCGGCAAGTTCAGCCTTATGGGGGTACTTGGCCCCGAAATATGGGTCAACGAGCCACAAATCCATTTGGTCTGTGTCTTCATATACTGGGCGGCAGACCAAGAGGTTTCTGTCTCAGGTGAGTTTGAAATTCATAATGCGCTTGAAGGCTCGCGCCCACCGCCCCCGTTCCAACGAGAGATGCAAAAACATAAGGAAGATGTTGCTGACCGCTGGATGATACAAATGGTCGGTCGCGTGGCCCTGAGGCTAGGGGATGAGCCCTTGACCTTGAAGGCGCGTTTCAAGGTCGGTGAGGCTATTTACTCAAACGGCATAGTCATCGAGCGCGGGCGACCAGGTGAAAACCAGACAAGGGTCGTTGGTGCAGACAATGCTGAGGACTAGACCCTTTTCTTGTAAGGCCCGCGCGGCTTAGGAGCGGGGGCGTCCACATCAATCCGCGCCAGCACGTCCTCTAGCGACCAGAGCCGATCCGTCACGCCCGCTGCCATAGCTGGCGACATGCGGAGCGTCTTATGCATCGGGCAAAAGTTGTAGTGGACGAAGTAGAGCGCCAGCGCGTGAATGTGGTTGTCGAGCTTCTTGGAAAAGCCGTTCGTCAGCCGCGTGAACCGGCGCATGGACATACGCATGGTGAGGTTCTGGCGCTCCACGAACGACGTGGAGACGTGCTTCACGTCGGGGTTCCCGGTGACTTCGACCTTCTTGATCCCCGTACATTCCGCCGGGCTGTAGCGCCCTGCGCTGGACGTGGGGCCGTACATCTTGATTAGCTGCGCATAGTCCACCGTGCCGCCGAACGCGCCTTCCACGGCCTCAAAATATGCCTTGTGGCCGTCTGTGGTGAGCTGGACCCGGTTGGCGAGGCGCTTAACCAAATCACCCATCATCATGTGAGCGGAACGGGCCGTGCGGTCGCCGACAAAGAAGGAGACGATGAGCTTTGTGTCGGCATCGATTGCCGTCCACGTCCACACGTCGCCAGCGCCCTTAGGAGCGTCCTTCGCGGTGACAACGTTCTTGTCCTTGGCGTAGCAGAACGACCAGATTTCATCGCACTGGACGCGCTTTGCGGTGACGTTGTTAACCGTTTCATCATGCAGCGCGAGGCAGGCTTCACCGGCCTGCTCCAGCAGCTTCGTGACGGTGTTGATCGACACGTCCGCAACGCGGCTGATCGACCGCATGGACGACCCCTCGCACAGCATCGAAAGGATCTGGATACGCTTGGCGAGGGGCAGCTTGTTCATACCAATTGTATATGAACTTTTCTGCTTAGCGTCAAGCATGGACACGCAGTAATCCCCCGGGCTCGTCAGCGTGCGATTTCAGTATGTTGGGAGCTATTTCCCCGCTTTTTACCTACCGATACCCCGGGCCAATTGGCGGCAAGTACAAGGTGAATTGCACCTTCTCGCGACCAAACCGCTCCGCCATTCGCTGCCTCAGCTCAGCCATGTCCCGGCATGCCGTCGCCATCCCAATCAGCATCCAAATGTGTTCGACCAAACGCTTCAAGCCGAACTGCCCGCTTAGCCACTGGTGGTAGTTCTGGCCGCTGCGAGGCGACGGCACGTTCTCCTTAAGCCAAGCAAGAACGTCGGGATCGAGGTAGCCGTAAACCAACTCATTGACCAGCTTACCCCAGTACTTAGGACGCGAGTGAATAGGCCCCTTCCAATTAGTAAGGCGGCCAAACTGAATCCAAAGCTCGTCTGGAAATGTTTTCTCCCAAGGACGCATTTCTTCTTGCAAGAACAGCTTAAGTTTAGTTCTTAACGCATCTGGAGCCCGCTCATATTGATACCCGGTAGCTTCATCGATTGCTGCTTCGATACCTGTCTTTGCAAACGCCGCGAGAAGCATTGAGGCCCGGACGGCCATCGCGACTTGTGTCTCGGATGTTAGTGCGCCGGTGTCCCGAGCCCGGGAATAGGCCCCACAAATATCGACAAAAGCTGAAGCCGACATCGCCTGAACGCTTTTGTTGACCACTTGTGGGATCGTGATGTCAAAAAACTGCTCATCGATGTCTGGGGGCAGAAACTGCTCCAGAACGCGAATGCGGAGATAGCTCTCCAGATTACCCCCGCCCTTGCCTCCGGTAAGAAAGTTGAGAGCCCCTGTCCGCGTTATCACGCGGCGGCCGTCCTCCAGCACATAACAGGGCAATTCCTGCTCCCCGACCTCCAGCGCCCCGGGCCATTGAGCCTGCGGTGCGGCCACCGCGAGGGGCGCGGCGTTTGCTGTGACAGGGGAAAACTCCCCGGGGGAAACCGATATGCTCCGATCAACGGCGAGCCCGATGATCGCGCTGTGCCATTTAGCTGGGATCGAACCGTTTTTCGCCCAATATTGAACGGTGCTTTGCTTAGTCGAAAGGGCGTCGGCCAAGGCAGACTGGCCGCCAAATTTCGCGATAATTCTTTGAGCTGCGTTCATGGCAATGTCTCCTAACGAAACTGGCCATAACCGGTTTTTCGTTAACTGAAAACTAGTTTTTCGTTTCCCAACGCTTGGCTGCCGCTGCCTTAGCGATCTCCGCCCGCCGCTCTGGCGTCATGTTCTCCGCGCGCTTTTGCCCGCCTTTGCGCCCCATCTCGGCGGCGGCGCTGGAGAGCGATTCGCGTTCGTCCTCAATCTCCCCCGTCGCGATTTTCCCGATCATCACGGCAAGACCGATCGCGTCGGCTGGACGCTTCTCTCCGCGTGGGCCTTTAGGCATCGCGCGTCGCCTCCAAGTAAACGCCAATGATGAAGTCTCGGGCGTCCCCTACAGCATCCTCCATCTCGGCGAGGCTTATTCCCTCTTTCAACGCCGCCTCGATTAGGTACGTCACCGCTTCACCCGCTGTTGGGTCGTCCTCCGGCGCAAACGATACGATGTGCTGGGTAACCCAGCGAGTAGCGAAATCACCGCCGCGCTGACTCATTGAAACCTCCATGCTTTGCGCTAAGCATATAGGAGGGGAGCGGCTGGCGCGACACGATTTCGCGCTAAAATTGAAACTGAGACACTACCCAATATTTAAAGGGTGCCAAGCTGGGCCGCCGTAGCTAATCGAATGGGCATCGAGTCGCCGTGGACGGGATGAGCGGGTGAAGAAGGTCGAGGCGATCATCAAACCGTTCAAGCTCGACGACGTCACCGACGCGCTGCACGGCGTCGGCGTGTCCGGCATCACGGTTACCGAGGTAAAGGGTTTCGGCCGGCAGAAGGGCCACACCGAGCTATACCGGGGCGCCGAGTACGTCGTGGACTTCCTCCCCAAGGTGAAGGTCGAGATCGTCGTCGAGGACGACCAAGCCGAACGGGTGGTCGAAGCGATCGCGACCGCAGCCAACACGGGCCGCATCGGCGACGGCAAGATCTTCACCTACGCGGTCGAGACCGCATTGCGCATTCGAACGGGCGACCGCGGCAGCGACGCTATCTAAGAGGGAAATCATGTCCGACGCATCCACCATCCTGAAGCGCATCGCGGACGAGGAGATCGAATGGGTCGACCTCCGCTTCACCGACCCCAAGGGCAAGTGGCAGCATCTGTCGATGGTCGCATCCGCGATCGACGAGGATCAGCTGACCGACGGCTTCATGTTCGACGGGTCTTCGATCGAAGGCTGGAAGGCGATCAACGAGAGCGACATGATCCTGCAGCCGGATCTCGGCGCGGTGTACGTCGATCCATTCAGCGCGACGCCGATGCTGATCATCGTCTGCGACATCGTCGATCCGGCCTCGGGCGAGCTCTACAATCGCGACCCCCGCTCCACCGCTAAGCGCGCAGAAGCGTTTCTTGCAGCCAGCGGCATCGGCGACACCTGCTATATCGGTCCGGAAGCCGAGTTCTTCATGTTCGATGACGTCCGCTACGAGGACGGCTACGACCGCAGCTCGTTCCGCATCGACGACGTCGAGCTGCCCACCAACACGGGCCGCGAGTACGAGTCGGGCAATATGGGCCACCGGCCGCGGATCAAGGGCGGCTATTTCCCGGTGGGTCCGGTGGACAGCGCCGTGGACATCCGCGGCGAAATGGTCTCGACCATGCTCGAGATGGGCCTGCCGATGGACAAGCACCATCATGAGGTCGCGCCGGCGCAGCACGAGCTCGGGATGACGTTCGGCACGCTGGTGGAGACCGCGGACCGCATGCAGGTGTACAAATACGTCGTGCACCAGGTCGCGCACGCCTACGGCAAGACCGCGACCTTTATGCCCAAGCCGGTGGCCAAGGACAACGGATCGGGAATGCACACGCACCTCTCGATCTGGAAAGGCGGCAAGCCGCTGTTCGCGGGCAACGGTTATGCGGGACTGTCCGAGACGGCGCTCTACTTCATCGGCGGCATCATCCACCATGCCAAGGCGCTAAACGCGTTCACCAATCCGACGACCAACAGCTACAAGCGGCTGGTGCCCGGATACGAGGCGCCGGTGCTGCTCGCCTACTCCTCACGCAACCGCTCGGCGTCGTGCCGCATCCCCTACGGCACGGGTGAAAAGGCCAAGCGGGTCGAGTGCCGCTTTCCCGACGCGCTCGCCAATCCATACCTCGCCTACGCCGCGCTGATGATGGCCGGCATCGACGGCATTCAAAACCGCATCCATCCGGGCGAGCCGATGGACAAGAACCTGTACGACCTGCCGCCGCAGGAACTGCAGGGCATCCCCACGGTCTGCGGTTCCTTGCGCGAGGCGCTGAACGAACTCGACAAGAACCGTGCGTTCCTGCTGCGCGGCGACGTGTTCTCCAACGACCAGATCGATAGCTACATGGAGATCAAGTGGGCCGAGCAGATGCGCTGGGAAACGACGCCCAGCCCGGTCGAGTTCGACATGTACTATTCGAGCTGACCCGGCCCGCCGCGGGTCCTACGCGGAAGCGAGGCCCCGGCGGCTTCCATAGAGCAAGTAGACCGCCAGCCCCACGACGTTCCAGATGCCGAAGTAGACCTGCGTCTGCGTCGGCAGGCTGTAGAACAGATACAGGCACCCTCCAATCGCGAACAGCCCGACAGGCCAGGCGAAGGGCGTGCGGAAGCGCCGCTCGGCGTCCGGCGCGCGCACGCGCATGACTAGCATCGACACCGACACGGCCACAAACGCGGCGAGCGTGCCCGCGTTGGCGAGCGCGGCGATCTCGTCCAGCGGGATCAGCCCGGCCAGGATTGCGACCAGCACCGCCGTGACCGCCGTGATCAGGATAGGTGTGCCCGTTCGCGGAGAGACCTTGGCCAACGCCTGGGGCAGCAGGCCGTCTCGCGCCATGACGAAGAAGATGCGGCTCTGGCCGTACAGGAATGCAAGCAGCACCGTCGGCAGCGCCACCACCGCCGACACGGCCAGGAACTGGGCCGCGCCCGGCTGGCGCAACTCGCGGAGGATCAACGCCAACGGTTCGGGGCTATTCGCCGATCGCGCAAACGGCAGCGCGCCGACCGCCGCAACTGCGACGGCCATGTAGATCGCGACGCACAGAAGCATCGACCCGACGATGCCGATCGCCAGATCCCGACCCGGGTTCTTTGTCTCTTCCGCCGCGGTGGCGATCGCGTCGAAGCCGTAGAAGGCGAAGAAGATGATCGCCGCCGCGGCCATGACGCCGCGCTCCACCCCGTCCGGCCCGACGGTCTTGGCGAAGCCGTAGGGGCTGAACGGTTCCATGTTGGCCGCATCGAAGTAAGGAAGCGCGACCGCAACGAAGACGATCAGCGCCAATATCTTGACGATCACGAGCACCGCGTTGAGCGTGGCGCTCTCCTTGGTCCCCAGAATCAACACGCCCGCAACGATCGCGATGATGACGATCGCCGGCAGGTTGATGATGCCGCCAAGCGTCGGGGCCTGCGTCAGTTCGACCGGGAACCCTGTCCACGCGGCCAACAACGGCGCCGCATATCCCGACCAGCCGACCGCCACGGCGGAAACGACGAGGCTGTATTCCAGAATCAGGCTCCACCCGACGATCCAGGCGATCAACTCGCCAAGCACGACATAGCTATAGGTGTAGGCGCTGCCCGACGCCGGGATCATCGTCGCCATCTCGGCATAGGCGAGCGCCGCGCACGCGCAGATCGCGCCGGCGATCAGAAAGGACAGGATCACCGCGGGCCCGGCCTTGCCGGCGCCGACCCCGATCAGCGTCAGGATTCCGGTTCCGACGATCGCGCCAACGCCCAAGGCAATCAGATGCGGCCACGACAGAGTCGGCGTTAGCCGGTGCTCGGGCTTGAGGTCCGCGGCCGCGGTGATCGACTTTTTGGCGTTCCAGTTGCGCATGCGTCCCCCTCAGAGCCGTTCGCGACCCTTTGCGCGTATGAGCCTCCACAGTATCAGGAACACAAGGGCGTTCGTAGAGAGAATGGAAAGGACGAGCGCGATCACCCCGCCGGTGCGGATCAGCGGCAGGGCTGAGAGCATCAGCAGCAGCGGCGCGGCGATAGCGGCGACCAACGCGCACCAGCCCTTGGCATTGACCGGCATCGCACGGAAGCCGCCGACGCGGCGCTGGTACTCGAACCAAGCCTCGCCGGGCCCGCCATCGTCCGAACGCATGCTCGCTCTCTCAGTAGTCCTTGGAAACCCTGACGTTCGCTCCCGTCCGGCCCAGCGTGGAAATGGTCCCCAGGATCGAGAGGAAGCGGGTGATCTGATATTCGATACGGGTCGCGGAGTAGCCGGCGCCGTCGCTCAGCACCTCCACGAAGACCTTTCGCGTGATGTACTTGCCGGCGGCGAGCGCCGTGCCTTGACCGGTAGTCACGTCGCCTGGAACGAAACGCAAGCGGTCGAGGCCGATGGCGCGGCGCAAGGCGTTGATCGGATTGATGCCGCCGCCGCCGCCGTTGAGCGCCGCCACGGACGCCGCAAGTTGCAGCGCCTCCGGAGCGGACAGGTTGACGATCGAGGTGCCGAACAGGAGACGTGAGAGAAGTTCCTCCTGGGGCAGCGCGGGGACGGAGGTGAAGGCGATTTCAGGCCGCTGCCCTGTGCCGGTGACGCGAACCTGCGCCGTCAGACCCTGCAAACGGCTCTCCGCAAGGATGTCCAGCGTCGGATCGGGGGGGTTCTCACCCCTGAACCGGATGACTCCGCGTTCGATATCGAAACGTTTGCCAGCGAATTCGTAACCGCCTCGCACGAAATCGGCGCGTCCGGTTATGGCAAACGCGTCCACAGCGCCGCCGACGTTGATGTCGACGCCCCATTCGCTGTCCAGTCCCAGGCCGGTGACCTCAAGGCGGTTGTCGCCGCGCAGGTCGATGTCGAATTTCCATGGTAGAGGCGGCTTGCCAGCAAGCACGATGGGGGCGGCGGTCGTGCCTACCTCGCGCACCGCGATGCGCGGGATGGCGGTGACTGCCGCCGCCTGCCCAAGCGTGAATCGACCTCGATCGAGCACCAACTTGCCGGCGATCACACCGCTGGCCCCGTCCGAACGGATCGTCAACGGACCCGTTACCGAGCCGGAGATGTCATCCCGGTCGAGCAGGCGCGCGCGCGTCGCCTGGATGGCGAGGTCGATGCCGAAACCGTTCGCCGCCGCGAGGTCGAACGTGCCGCGCCCCGCCACCGAACCGTTGCCCGGCGTCTTGCCGCTGAAGCTGTCGAGGATCAGCTTCGATCCACCGAAGCGCCCGTTGATCGCCAGATTGGTGATGACAGTGCCAGTAATGGGGCTTTCCAGCCGCGCTGCGGTGGTCCGCACGGCGCCGGTGATGACCGGATTGCCCAGGGTGCCGCGCGCGTCGGCCCCGACCTGCACCGGCCCCGACAGGTCAAGCAGTTCGATCCCGGTCAGCCGCCACAGCGTGTCGGCGGTGCCCGCGTAGCGCACCTGCGCCATCATCGGCGCGCGAAGCAGCCGTTCGGTGATGCCGCCGGACGTGCCGAGCGGCGCCAGCCGGGCCTGCGCGCGCCCGATCACGCGGTTGTCGCTGACCACAACCGCGCGCATCGCCGCGGTCTGTCCGTTGAGCGCGGCGGCGATTCCGACGTCGATCGGCTTTGATGACAGGACCAGCCCGGCGCGCGTAAGACCGCGGATACGGATGTCGGCGCGGCCAGTGGGAACGCCCGAACCCCGCGCCTCGGCATAGCGCAGCGTCCCCGACGCGATGCCGCCAAGCCCCGTGTCCGGCCGGACGATGTCGAGCACGTTCAGACGCATGTTGCGCAGCCGTGCGTCGAGCTCGATTCGGTCGCCGCCGAACAGGCCGCCGATCGTTGCCCCGCCGCCGTTGAACGTCAGCGTCGTCGGCGCGAGCCGCCAGCCGCCTTCGGCCCGTGTAAGGACCGCGGTGTTGGTCAGCGCAATCGCGCGGCCCGCGACCGTGCCGCGGCCGTTGACGCGGATCTGATTGGGCGAAACGTCCGCCACCGTCTGGAACTGGAAAGCCTGACCGCGCGTACCCGCGAACGTCGCGCGCACCTGCCCCGTGCCCCCGCGCATACTGGCGGTGGCCGTCAGGCTGGCGAGTTCGATATCGCCGCGCTTGACGCCCTGTGCGTTCACCGTCGCTTCTATCGATAGCGCCCCAGGATTGAGAACGAAGACGCCGTCCAGCCTTCCCGATGCGATGCTGATCGGCGGCGGTCCGGCGAAGCGCGCGTTGTTGGCGACCAGATGCGCCTCAACGCGCTGCACACCGCCTTGCGGCCGCAGGAGGAGCTCGCCCTGCAGCCCGCCGCCGTTGACCGACAGACGCCCCGTGAAGCCGCCCACGTCCGATCGCAGCGTACCGGCGAGTCGCGTACCGGAAACATCCAGCCGCGCGATCTGGAAACTCGTCGCGCCGCCCCGGGGCAGCAGGATGCGGCCTTCGGAACTGAACGGACCCAGCGTCGAAAGACCCGACGCCGTGTACGCAAAGCCGGTGGCGTTCGGGACCAGGCTCAGCCTGACGTTGCGCAAACCGGCGGCGTCGTTTGGCCGCGCCAATTGCAGGTCGACCCGCGGACGGCTGATCGGGCCGTCGAAGCGGATGCGGAACGGACCGTATTCGGCCTGGCGGCCCGAGCCTTCGAAGAAGAACGTACCGTCGACGCGGCGAAAGCCGTTCCCCACCACCCGCAGCTTTGGCGAGACGAGCCGAAGGTTCGTGAACCGGACGACGCCATCCGACCCGCGCGAGAAATTGGTCTCGATGCGCGGGAGGCCTCCCGCCAAGTTGCGGAAGAACGCGTTGTCCAGCCGCCGGACGTTGGCGCGGCCGACGCCGACGAGCTGCGGACGACCGTCGGGGCCGCGAACGATCTTCACTTCGCTCGACACGTCGACGATGCCCAGTCCGGGGATCTGGTAGCGCCCGATCGAACCGGAGAGCGCGATGTCGTAACGTCCGCTCGCAAAGTTGAAGAGAAGCGTCAGGCGCCCGGCGAGCTTGTCGGAGGTCAGTCGAAGGTTCTGCGCTGTCAGAGTTCCCGAGGAAAGCCGCAGAAGCCCTTGGATACGCAGATTTTGTAGAAGCCCGCCCGCCTCCGTTCCGACGCCCGTCACCCGCCGCGCGCGGAAATCCATCGGAACGACGATCGGTTCGCGCGACAGCTGTCCGCGGCCTTCGATCCGCACGTCGTCCAGCCCCGTGGCATTGATCTGCGCGCGCGCGGCGGTGATGCGGTACGCGTAGCGCGCCCGGGCGAACGCGCCGTCGAGCAGCACCGTGGCGCGCAGTTTCTCCGCGCGAAGCGACGGCAGCAGGACCTTGGGATCCAGGACATCCAGCGCGACGGCGACCCGGCGGAAGCTGCTGCCGGCGAGATCGACGCCGCCCCGCGCCTCCGCCCGCAACGCCGCGGAGCGCAAGGACAAGCGGCCGTCGAGCACGCGCTCACGGAAGGTCCCGGTACCGGTGACTGAGACGCGCGGTGCCGCCAGCGCGGCAAGCCGGCCGCTGAGGAACGGTTCGGGCGAGACAAGTCCTTCAACGCTGTACTGTCCGCGCTTCGCATTGAGTGCGAGGTTAGCGACGCGCTTGCCGGAGACGTCGAGCAGCCCGCGGCCACGCCAGTCGGTCCACAAACCGTCGCCCGCGACCTGCAGTTGGAACGGACGCGGCGTACCGGCAATCGCACCGGCGACGCCGCCCGCCGGGGCGACGACGCGCAAGTCGACGTCGAACCGGTTGGCGTCGGGCTGTGCGTCCAGCTTAAGCGCTAGGAAGTCGCCGCCGTCCGCGACCAGCGCCTGAAGGTCGACAAGCGCTCGGCCACTGCGAATGTCGGCATGTCCCGCCACGCGGCCGGCGCGCGGCCGGCCGGTAACGGCGGCGCCGATCGCCAAACGCCTGATGTCGAGGCGGCCGATGTGGATGTCGAACTCGGGAAGCAGCGGTCCCTTCGTCTCCGTCGGCCGAAATTTGGGCAAGCGGTCCAGCTTGACCAGGTCAGCCTCAAGGCTGTCGATCCAAAGCTCGTTGTACAGGTAGGCAGTCGGGTTCCAGTCGAGCTCCACCACGGGCGAGGACAGGAACAGCCCGCGATCGTCATAGAGGCGCAGGTCCCGAAGGCGGGCCTTGCCGAAGATCGACCCCTCGATGCGCCCGATGCGGATCTTTAGACCGTTCTTGAGCGCCAGCCCCGCAATCTTGTCGACGATCAGTCGGTGGCCCGCGCCGCTGTCGATGAACATCACCGCGCCGGCGGCGAGTAGCAGCAGGGCCAGGAGAAGGCCTAGGAGCCATTTCAGCAGCCGCGAACCCCAGCGCGAGCGCGGCACTTCCGAAGGGGTGTCGGCGACGATGGGGGTCTGCGCGTTCACCTAGAAGGCCTGGCCGAGCGAGACGTAGACCGCGACGGGGCTGTCGCCCTTGCGGGGATTGAGCGGCGCGCCGACATCGATGCGGATTGGACCGAAGTTGCTGTAGTAACGCAAGCCCACGCCCGCGCCGACGCGCAGGTCGCCGATGCGCGGGTAGAGCGAGGTGGAGATCGTGCCGGCGTCGATGAACGGCACCACCCCGAAATTGCCGCCGAAATACGGCAGGCGGATGCGGCCCTCGAGGCTGAATTCGGCCAGGCTGCGCCCGCCGATCGGATCGTTGTTGGCGTCGAGCGGGCCGATGCGCTGGAAGCCGTAGCCGCGCACCGATCCGCCGCCGCCCGCGTAGAAGCGGCGCGACGGCGCGATGCGATCCCGGCCGGCGCCGGCGATGCTGCCGATCCGGGCGCGGCTGGCGATGACGATCTTGTCTTCCCGGAACGGAAAGTAGACCGAACCGTCGATCTGGCTGCGGACATAGCCGAAGGCGCTGCCCTGGAAGCTGGCCTCGGGCGACAAGCGGCCCGACAAGCGGAAGCCGCGCTTGGGATCGAGCAGGTCGTCCGACCCGTCATAACCCAGCGATGTCGGCAAGGCGCCGATGAAGAAGGTGCGGCGCCGGGTGATCGACGTCGTCCCGATCGTGTCGCGCTCGTCGGAGGCGATCAGTTCCGCTCCGACGCTCCACACCCATTTCTTCTGCCAGATGATGTTGGTCTGACGCTCGATGCCTGCGGCAAGGGTGAAGCTCTTGGCGCGAAACGCGTTCCGGTTGAGATTGCTGGCGGCGATCTGCGCCGTCAGGATTTGGTCGCGCCGCTTGAAGTTGTTGCGGCGGAGCGACGCGGACAGGAGCTGCTCCTGCGTTCCGGCGATGCCGCGAACCGTCACGGCGCCTTCAGGATTGAAGAAATTGCGGTGCTGCCAACTGCCCTCGACGCGGAAGCCTTCGCCAGTGCCGTAACCCGCCTCCCCCGCGATGGTACGCACGGGCGCGGAGGTCAGCGCGACGTTGATGTCGACGAGTTCGGGATCGTCGGTGGGCGTCGGCGTGACCTGCGCGGTGGCGATCAGGCCGGTGGCGATCAGCGCCCGGCGCAGGTCGTCGATCAGCGGCTGGCTGTACACCTCGCCCTGTTCGAAGCGCGCGATGATGCCGACATGCTTGGGCGGAAACGGCGGCGAGCCGGTCACCTTGATCTGTCCGAAGCGGCGGCGACCGTTGGGGTCGACAGGCTGGTTCAGCGTCGCCGCATCCGCCTCGTGATCGATGACGACGTCGCGTTCTCCAACCTTTGCAAAGGGATAGCCGCGCTTTCCCAACTCGAGTTTCAAGGCGATCTCGGCGGCGATCACGTCGGCGGCGATGACCGGATCGGGCACGTCGATGCCGAACGCCTCGCGGATCGGCGCCGCGTCCGCGCCGGCGGCGTCGAGCCCGGGCAAGGCGATGCTGGAGAAACGGTACTGCGGACCCGGCGTGGCGGTCAGGATGACCTGCAGGCGATTGGGCGGGGTGGCCCCGGCGGGAGCCTTTTCGATCCGCGTCGCGATCACCGGATCGTAATAACCGTTGGCGCGCAGGACTTCCGTCAACAGCGTCGCGTCGCCCTTGGCGCGGCGATCGAGCTGCGCCGCGTTGGCGGGATCGTCGTCGCCTTTGTCGAGCGCCGAATTGGCCGCGAACAGAGAGCGGATCTCCGCCTCGCGCGGCAGATCGTCGAGACCTTCGACGACGACCGAATAGCGCAATTCCGCCGCACTATCGTCGGTGGTGGCGGCCTCCGCCACCTGCGGCGCGGCGGGGTCGATCGGCTGGGCCTCGGGGTCCGGCGGCTCGGGCGCATCCATATCGGGCCAGTCGAGGTCGATGGACGGCATAGGGTCGAGCGGCGCCGCGGGATCGATCGCGACATCCAGCAGGTCCGCGGAAGGGACGGCCAGCGGGGCCGACGGCGCGGCCCCCGCGACGGGCGGTGTCTGCGCATACGCGCCGGGCGCGTGGCTGAAGATCAGGACCAGGGCGGTCGCGTAGAGCGCCCTTCGTCCCCTCGTGCCGGAACTCATACCGCCAAAGCCTAAACAGGGTGGCGGCAAAGCACCACCGTTCAAACGGTTAGGCGTGGGGTGGTGAGCGACTAATGAACCGTACCTGTTACATCTTGGTCACGCAAAGCACGAATGGCGCGCTCGATCTGGCGCCAGTGACAAAAATGCGCGACGTTCCCCAACAACCGGCTGCGATCCGCGCGGGCGGCGGCTTCGAGCGGGGCATGTTCGCCGAAACGCGCCATCAGCCCGGCCGCATCGGCGGCGGCGCCGCGATCGGCGAGGAAAAAGGCGGGTGACGATGACCGGGGGTGCATCGCCGCTGCTATGGCGATCGGGACTTGCGGTTCCGCGCACGAGTGTCGTCAACACCGTCTTCACCATCGCCGCGAGGAACGCGCGCGCTGGCGCCGCCGCCGCGGCTCGGCTAAGTCGCGGCATGGCAAGACGCAACACGAACGCGGGCGGATCGCTGATCGCATTGGGCAGCATCGTCGGTACCTTCGGTGGCGGCGCGCTGGGGCAGCCGGTCATCGGGCTCCTGCTGGGGTTCGGCCTCGGTACGCTGCTGGCGGTCGCCATCTGGCTGCGGGATCGCGCCGTCCGGTAATCCATAGGGCCGGCAACTTAGGACAACGATTTGTTCACCGGCAGCATGTTAGGCCGGAGTCTTCCCAAGCGAGATCGACATGGGCGCGTCAAAGATTCCCTCACCCTGTTCAGGCTGCCGCGACGGCGCGGCACTGGGCTTCGAATTCGCCATCGCGTTTCAGCCGATCGTCGACGTCGAGGCGGGGCGCGTGTTCGCGTACGAGGCGCTGGTCCGCGGATCGGAAGGGCAGCCGGCCGCCAGCGTGCTGGATCAGGTCACGGCCACCAACCGATACGCCTTCGATCAGCAATGCCGAGTCCGGGCGATCGAAGGTGCCGTCGCGGCGGGGTTGCTGCAATCCGACGCAAAGCTGTCGATCAACTTCATGCCCAACGCCGTCTATTCGCCCAAGGCCTGCATCCAGCTGACGCTGCGCACCGCCGCCGCCAACGACTTCCCGGTCGACCGGCTGATCTTCGAGTTCACCGAAAACGAGGAGATGGTGGATCCCGCGCACGTCGCCCACATCGTGCAAAGTTACCAGGCGATGGGGTTCCAGACCGCGCTGGACGATTTCGGCGCGGGCCACGCGGGGCTCAACCTCCTCGCGCGGTTCCAGCCGAACATCATCAAGCTCGACATGGAACTGGTGCGGGGGATCGACACGAGCCTGCCGCGGCGGATCATCGTCGGCGGCATTGCGGGCATGTGCCGGTCGCTGGGCGTGACGCTGGTCGCCGAAGGCGTGGAGACCGAGGGCGAACTGGGGGCGCTGCGCGACCTCGGCATCCGCTACATCCAGGGGTTCCTGCTCGCGCGCCCGGCGTTCGCGGCGCTGCCCACGGTCCGCTTCGATGCCGCGCCGCCGCTTCGGGCCTGCGGCTAGCCCAACCGCCGCCCCGCCCAGACGACTCGGCCGATGATGGCGATGGCGCTGAGCTTGACGTCGGCGAAGCTGCGATAATCGGGATTGTCGCTCTTGATCGTGACGCGGCGGCCGGCGGGGTTCACCGCGATGCGCTTGACCGACAGCGTGTCGTCGCGGCGCAGCACGTAGATACCGTCGCGCAAGGCAGCCTCGCCGTCACCGCGGTCGACCAGGATGTCGTCGCCGTCCGATAAGGTCGGCACCATCGAATCGCCCGACACGCGGATGATCGACAGGTCCTCCGGCTTGCCCTTAGTCATGTCGCGCAGCCAGCGCTCGTCAAAGGTGAAGTGGCCGTCGACCGGCTCCTCCCCCACCAGGGCGCCCGCGCCGGCCGACGCGCCGACCGCGAGCCGCGGCACCGCGACGGAGGCGCGCGCCGGAGCCGTGGGCGGGCCGCCGAGCAGCTGTTCGTCGATGGCGAAGTAGCGCGCGATCTTGGCGCGGTCGGCCTCGTCCAGCTTGCGCGGCGTTCCGCGCTTGATGAACTGCTGGATGTAGGCGGAGTTACGGCCGATCAGCCGGGACAGATTGGCGTAGTCGTCGCCGCGTTCGCGAACGATGCGCTCCAACACGCCACGGGGATCGTCGTCGGACATAGAAGCACCCTACAGGCAGGAAAATCCCTAGACAAGTAGGATTTTGCTTACGAAGATAGGAAAACAATGATTCGACGGCGAGGACATCATGCACCCCATTTTGCGCAGGATCGAACGGCACCTGCGGGCCACGGACGGCTATCCGACGCGATTCGGGCGCGACGCGCTGGGCGATCCGCGGCTCGTCGCCGACCTGAAGAAGGGGCGGCAGCCGAGCGCCGCGACGGTGGCGCGCATCGAGGCGGCGATCCAGGCGCGGGAAAGCGCGCGATGAGCACGGCCGAAGAATTGATCGCCGCGCTGCTCGCGCTTGCTCCCGCAGCGTCGGTCGTGAGCTGCGAAACGACGCCCTGGTGCAGCGCAACATTCGCCGGCGAGCGGCACGAGGTCCTGCTCGCCTTTACGGATCGGGACGTCGCCCGGCGTTTCAGCGTCGGGCTACCGGATCACCTCTTCGAGCTCCCAGGTCGGCTGGTCGCCGACATCTTTGCAGAAGCGCCGGCGGGCCTTGACGGGGCCGTTTACATCAGCGTCGAGGCGCTGACGATCGAAGAGGCCTAGCGGCGGTCCCCCATCCGGTTCAGATCGCCCAGCGCGCGGCGCAGGTCTTCCGACGATGGACCCGTCGCGCCCGCGGGTGGACGTCCGCCGTGCCGGGCGACGCCGCTTTCCAGTCGCTGCATCAGACTGGCGACGCTGAGGTCGGGGGCACGTTCCGGTCCCTGATCCAGCCAATCGTCCGCGTCTGCATCGTCCGGCCGGGCCTCGGCTTCGCGCGCGCGAACGGCATCGACGTCGCGAGCGGGGGCCTGAAGAAAGGACGGCACCTCTGCGGCCGGGGCCGTTTCGACCCGCGCGGCAGGTTCGTGGCTCTCGCGCATGACCTCCGGCCCGGCCGTGCCGTCTATCTCGTCATGGTCGGCGCGCTTCTTCTTGGCCGGGAACATCTCGGGCTCCGGCACCAGATCCGCGATCTGCGGCGGCTGCGGCGCGAGAAAGGATGGCAGCGTCTCGGCCACCAGCGCGCGCCGGCGAGCCGGAGGGGCGGGCTCGTCTACCGGCGTGCCGAACTCGGCGCCGGCAAGGATCGGGCGGCGGCGCGGCGCATCCGGGTGCAGGTCGGCGGCACGGAAGGCCGGAAAATCGCTCGTATCCGGCTTGCCGTCCAGCGCGCGCAGGCCGAATAATGCGACCAGGAACGCCATCGCCGCGAGCACAAGCGCGACGACGATGCGCGCGGTCGTGCCCAAGGGCGGCTGCGCGGCCGGCAGCACGTTGCCCAGACCGGTTGCCGCCACGCCGCTCTCGAAGCGCCAGTCGGGCAGCGCCACGACGAGCATCGCTACGGCGAACGCCAGCGCGGCGGCGGCGGGAATCTCGATCGGAAAACGGCCGACCCGCCGTTGAAGCTGCGTGATGAAAGGCGTCACTGGGGCATTCCGGTCAGTTGCTGGTAAACGGGTAAGTACCGCAATATGTTTGACGACCAGTTACGCTCGCGCTCCACGAAGGCGCGCGCCGTGGCGCGGCGGCTGTCCCAGGTGCTGCGGTCGGCGAACAAAGCGGCAAGGGCGCGCGACATCGCCGGCGCGTCGTCGGGCGGGAACAGCGTGCCCGTGACCCCGTCCGAAATCAGTTCGCGATGGCCGCCGACGCTGGACGCGGCGACGAGGCGGCCCTGCGCCATGGCTTCCAGCGGTTTCAGCGGAGTTACAAGTTCGGTCAGCCGCATGGCCTTTCGCGGGTAAACCAGGATGTCGATCAGCGGGTAGTAACGCTCGACCTCGCGATGCGGTACCCGGCCCACGAAGGCGATCCGGTCGGCCACCGGCGAGGCGGCCGCCTGAGCGCGCAACGCGTTCTCCATGGGTCCGCCGCCGACAAGCAACAGGCGCGCGCGCGGGCGGGCCGCGACCAGCGCGGGCATGGCGGCGATGAGGTCGTCCAGGCCCTCGTAATCGTAGAAGGAGCCGACATAGCCGGCGACTTCGTCGTCGTCGCCGAGCCCGAGCTGCGACGCCAAAGCCGCGTCGGCGGGCGCGGGCGAGCCGAACAGGCCCAAGTCGACTCCGTTGGGCGAGACGACGATCTTGGCCCCATCGATGCCGCGCGCGACCAGATCGGCGCGAAGCCCCTCGCAGATCACCGCCACCGCGTCCGCCCGGCGCACGGCGCGCGTTTCCAGCGCCTTGGTGGCGCGATACCGCCAGGACCCCTCGCGGCCCGTGCCGTTGCCGACCGCCGCGTCCTCCCAGAAGGCGCGGATTTCGTACAAAAGTGGAATGCGGCGCCGCGTCGCCACCGGTTGCGCGGCAAGCGCGCCGAGCACCGGCGAGTGGACGTGGATGAGATCGGGCCGGAACTCTTCGACGACCTGTTCAAGACGCGCGCGCAAGGCCTTGATCTCGCGCCATTCGCGCAACGGCGAGCGCGCGGCGGGCGGCGCGGGCGTGCGGAAGAAGCGCAGGTCCTCGACCACCTCGTCGCCCTGCCCGCTCCCGCCGCCCCAACCGCTGCCGCCTTGGCCGCCGCCCTGGCGAACGCCGGTCAGCCCCGCGACGTCCCAGCCGCGCGCGACCTGCGCCTTCATGATGGCGCGCGTGCGGAACGTGTAGCCGCTGTGCAGCGGCAGGCTATGATCGAGAACGTGAAGTATTCGCATCGGGTCAACGCTTTGGCACGGGTCGCTTAACACCGCGTCAACCGCGTTGCATCTATTACACGCGCAAGGCCGGCGCCCCGGGGGTTCAAGACGCATGATCGACAATCTGGCGCTCGGCCTCACCCACGGGCTGCTGATCCTCGCCGCGTGGCGGCTTCTGACCCGCCCGGACCTCGACGACGCGGCCGCTTCGCCGCCGCCGGTGCGGGAGGAGCGCAAGCCGGGCTGGCCGGTCGCGGAAGGCTCCCGCGATGCGTGATCTCGCGTTCGTCTTCTTTCTCGTCGCGCTGCTCGGCTTCGGCTTTCGCCGCCCGTTCCTGTTCGTGCTCGCCTACGCCTATGTCGACACCGTCTCGCCGCAGCGCCTGTCGTACTACATGCTCAATTCGGTGCCGCTGTCGCTGATCGTCTTCGCGCTCGCCTTTCTGGGCTGGCTGATCGCGGACGACAAGCGCGGTCTGCGGCTCGCGCCGCGTCAGGGCCTGATGATCCTGCTGCTCGCCTACGCCGCCTACACCACCGCCAACGCCGACTTTCCCGTCGAGGCCGCGCACAAATGGGATTGGGCGTCCAAGGCGATGATCTTCGCCATCTTCCTGCCGCTGACGCTCGGCACCCGCCTGCGCATCGAGGCGATGCTGCTGTTCATGACGCTGTCGGCGGCGGCGATCATCATCGTCGGCGGCATCAAGACCGCGGCGTCGGGCGGCGGCTACGGCGTCATCAACCTGATGGTCGACAACAATAGCGGGCTCTACGAAAGCTCCACGATCTCGACGGTGGCAATCGCGCTCATCCCGATCATCCTGTGGCTGGCCAGGCACGGCACGATCTACCCGCCGGAATGGCGCGTGAAGCTGTTCGCCTACGCGCTCGTCTTTGCCTGCCTGCTGATGCCGGTGGGAACGGTGGCCCGCACGGGGCTCGTCTGCATCGTCGTTCTCGCGGTGCTGCAATTGCGGCACACCAAACGTCGCGTGCTCTATCTGGCGATGCTGGGCGCCGCGGGCATGCTCGCGCTGGCGCTGGTCCCGACGGGCTTCACCGAGCGCATGGGTACGATCAAGGACTACAAGTCCGATCAGTCGGCGGGCACGCGGCTCGCGGTCTGGGCGTGGACCTGGGACTACGCCAAGGATCACCCGCTGGGCGGCGGCTTCGACGCGTACCGGGCGAACCGCATCCAGTTCAAGACGCAGAACACGCAGACCAGCGGCGCCGTCACCAACGTGACGCAGGAGCTGCAGCAGGACGCGGGCCGCGCCTATCATTCGAGTTACTTCGAGATGCTGGGCGAACAGGGTTTTCCGGGACTGATCCTGTGGCTTCTGATCCACGGCATCGGTTTGTTCCGGATGGAGGTGCTGCGCCGCCGCTACCGGGCCGACGAGGCGCGCGCCTGGGTGTCCCCGCTCGCGGTCGCATTGCAGCACGCGCAGATCATCTACCTTGTCGGGTCCTTGTTCGTCGGCATAGCCTATCAGCCGTTCGTGCTGATGCTCGTGGGCGTGCAGATCGGCTTCGACCAGTATCTGCGACGGATCGGCCGGATGCGGAGTGCGCAGCCGTTCGCGGCGCCGATTCCCGCCGCGGCCTGACGCGCACGGGAACGATGCGCCCCGTTTGGGCTTTGAGCCGGGCATGGTCACATCCGCATTGCCCGGCAGCCTCACCTTCGCCGACGGTTCCGATCCCGGCGTCACGCGCAAGCAGGTGCGCGGCAAATGGGCCTATTTCGCGCCGGACGGAACCCGCATCACCGACCGCGACGAGATCGACCGGATGAACGCGATCGGCATGCCTCCGGCATACGAGCGGTGCTGGTTTTGCCCCGATCCCAACGGGCACATCCAAGCCGTTGGTTTCGATGCCAAAGGGCGCAAGCAATACCGCTACCACGCCGGTTTTCGCGAGCATCAGGAGGACGCCAAGTACGAGTTGCTCGCAAAGTTCGGGCGCGCGCTGCCCAAGCTGCGCCGCCGCGTCGAGGAGGACATCACTGGCCGCGCAATGAGCCGCGAGACGGTGCTGGCCGCGGTGGTCCGCCTGATCGACACGACGCACATCCGTGTCGGCAACGAGCAGTACGTCAAGGACAACAAGAGCTTCGGCGCGACGACACTGCGCAACCGCCACGCCAAGGTGTCCGGCGGCAAGCTGATGCTGAGCTATGTCGGCAAATCGGGCAAGAAGCGGACGGTGACGATCACCGACCGCAACCTCGTGCGTATCGCGAAGCGGACGCAGGACCTGCCGGGGCAGCATCTGTTCGAGTTCATCGGCACCGACGGGGAGCCGCACCCGGTCACGTCCAACGATGTCAACGCGTACATCAAGGACGCGATGGGCGACGCGTTCACCGCCAAGAACTTCCGCACCTGGGGCGCCAGCGTCATCGCGTTCACGGGCATTGCGGACAGCGCGGACAAGAAGCTCAAGATGAAGGCCGTGATCGAACCCGTCGCGGAGGCGCTGGGCAACACGGTTGCGATCAGCCGCAAGAGCTATGTCCATCCCGCGCTGATCGAAGCGCTGAAGGACGCAGGCGCGATCGGGGGCAAGGAGTTGCCGCGCGCGACGCAGTATCTCAGCCGCTACGAGCGCGGTTTGATTGAATTCCTGGAAGCGCTGCCGAGCGCGGAGGAGAAGGCGGAACTCAAGACCGAGGAGGAGGCGGCGGCGCGGGCCGAGGAGATGCTGGAGGCGGTGGCGGCGGCAGGCTGAGCGACGCCGGGTCCTGCCGATGCGAGGTTCGCGCCGCTGCGCCCGACGCGGTCGCCGCCAACACCGGGATGACGGGGGCGGGTAGACCCGGCTACAGGCGTTGCCGATGAACCTGTCGCAAAAGACCACCGCTCTCCAGGCCGACGCCGCGGTGTGGATCGCAGACCATGGCGTCGACATCCTGCTCGGCGTCCTATTCACCGCCATCGTGGCCGGCTTGCTGTACGCGGCGCGGTCGATCGGCACGTCGCTGTTCTGCCGGACGGGATCGCGGTGGGGGGCGGTGGTCGCCGCGACGCTGCGGCGGACCTACCTCTTCTTCGTGGTCGCCGTGTCGGCCAAGGTCGTCTCGGCTTACTGGCCAGCGCCGGCGCCGGTCGAACGCGCAATCCAGATCGCCTTTGTGGTCACATTGGCGATCCAGGCGGCGGTGTGGGCGCGGGAGATCATCCTGGGGATCGTTGAGACGCGCGCCGGCGAGCGTCCGGGCGAGACCACGGTCGGCAACGCGCTGCGCATCATCCGCCTGCTGGTCAACGTCGCTTTGTTCGCGATCGCGACCGTGCTGATCCTCAGCAACCTGGGCGTCGATGTCACCGGCATCGTCGCGGGGCTCGGCATCGGCGGCATCGCCATCGGCCTGGCCGCGCGGGATATCTTCTCCGACCTGTTCGCGGCGCTGGCGATCATTCTCGACCGGCCGTTTCGGCTGGGCCAGACGGTGAAGTTCGGCGACACGGTGGGCACCGTCGAGGCAATCGGGCTCAAGACCACTCGGCTGCGCTCTGTCGACGGGGACGAGGTGATCGTCGCCAACGCCAAGCTGCTCGACCGCGAGATCCGCAACCTCGCCGACGTGCACGACCGCCGCGTCGTGCTCGTGCTGCCGCTGCTCAATCGCAACGATCCCGCCGCGCTGGCAACGCTGGCGGGCGACCTGCGCCCGATCGTCGAGGCGCACGCCGACGCCCGCTTTGTGCACGCTTGGCTTACCCATCTGGGCGCGGTGACGGTGGACCTCGAACTGATGTTCCGCGTCGAGACCGAGAGTGCCGAGCGCATGATGGAAGTCCGCCACACCGTGGTGCTCGCGGCGCTGGAACGCGTGCGGACGCTGGGGCTGGAGCTCAACGGACCCTGGCCGGCGCCGGTGAGCGCGCCCTAGGCCTTACAGTTGTACCCCGGCGTAGGCCGGGGTCCAGTCGTACCGTCCGTGTCACTGGACCCCGGCCTACGCCGGAGTACGCGGGAGACGGGCCCAGCGATGAACGGTCAGGGTTTCAAAACCCTACGTCGCTCATCGACAGCAGCGTCGCGTTGCCGCCCGCCGAGGTCGTGTCCGTGCTGGTCACCCGCTCCACGCAGAAGCGCGGGAGGTAGTTGGGCCCGCCCGCCTTGGGGCCGGTGCCCGACAGGCCTTCGCCGCCGAACGGCTGCGAGCCGACGATCGCGCCGATCATCGACCGGTTGACGTATAGGTTGCCGGCTTCCGACAGCAGCTCCACCGTTTCCGCCGATTTGGCGATGCGCGTGTGCAGTCCCATCGTCAGGCCGAACCCACTGGCGTTGATTCGCGCCACGGTGTCCGCGAGCGCCCCCGCCTTCCACGTCGCGACGTGGAGCAGCGGGCCGAAATGCTCGTGGCGCAGGTCTTCGATACGGTCGATGCGGATCGCGGTGGGGGGGACGAACAGCCCTTCGCCGTTCGTCCCGAGCGAAGTCGAGGGGCGAGCATCCGGACGGGCGCCCCTCGTTTGCACTCGGGACGAACGCGTTGGGACTTCAATCGTGTGGATCCAGCGGCCGCGCATGCTTTCGCGGTGCGCCATCAGGCGGTCATACGCGGGCCGGTCGATCACCGGGCCGACATCGGTCGCGGGATCGGAAGGGTCGCCGATACGCAGCGTGTCCATGGCGCCAGCGAGCATGGTCAGCGTCCGCTCGGCGATCTCCTCTTGCAGCACGAGCAGGCGGAGCGCCGAGCAGCGCTGGCCCGCCGACTGGAAGGCGGAGGTGACGACGCTCGCCACCACCTGTTCGGGCAGCGCTGTCGAATCGACGATCATGGCGTTGATGCCGCCGGTTTCCGCGATCAGCGGCACGATGGGGCGTGCGGCGTCGGCGAGCAGGTCGCGCGCGATGCGCTTGGCGGTGGCGGTGGAGCCGGTGAAGGCGACGCCGTCGATGCGGCTGTCCGCGACCAGCGCGGCGCCGATCTCCGGCCCGCCGGTGACGAGCACCAGCGCATCGACGGGGATGCCGGCCCGGTGCGCCAGTTCAACCGCGCGCGCGGCGATCAGCGGCGTCTGCGGCGCGGGCTTGGCCACCACCGTGTTCCCCGCCCCCAGCGCCGCCGCCACCTGCCCCAGGAAGATCGCCAGCGGGAAATTCCATGGCGCGATGCACAGCCACGTGCCCCGCCCTTCCATGCGCAGCAGGTTGCGCTCGCCCGTGGGACCGGGAAGCTCGACCGGCTGAAGGCGGGTGCGCGCCTGCGCCGCGTAGTAGCGGCAGAAATCGACCGCCTCGCGCACTTCGCCAAGGGCGTCGGGGATCGTCTTGCGCGCTTCCTGCACGCAAATGCGCATCAGCTCGGTGCGGTGCTCTTCAAGCAGGTCGGCGAGCCGGTCCAGGCAGGCGGCGCGCGCCTCCGCCGGCGTGCGCGACCAGGTGGCGAAGCCTGACTTGGCGCGCGCCACGGCGGCACGGGCGACCTCGGCCTCGGCGGCGGCAGGTCGCTCATCTGGCGCAGGGCCACGTCGATCCCAGTGCACCTCGCCCGCCCGCGCGGCTTCGTCGGCCAGAGGCGTCCTGACCGCCTTAGCGACTTCGTCCAGCACGGCGGTGTCGCTGAGGTCCAGCCCCTCGCTGTTCGGGCGCTCGGGCCTGAACAGGTCAAGGGGCAGCGGGATCGAGGGGTGCCTTGTGCCGCCGACGCCCGCGATCTTGACGGCCGGGTCGGCGAGCAGGTCGGCATCCGTGGTTCCGACGTCCGCTAGCTGATGCACGAAGCTCGAGTTCGCGCCGTTCTCAAGCAGCCGGCGAACTAGATACGCCAGCAGGTCGCGGTGGCCGCCGACGGGCGCGTAGATGCGGGTCGCATAGCCTTCCTCGCGCACCAGCCGCTCGTAGAGGCCCTCGCCCATGCCGTGCAGCCGCTGGAACTCGAAATCCCGCGCGTCCCCGGCCCATTCCAGGATCGTCGCGACGGTGAGCGCATTGTGCGTCGCGAACGCCGGGTAGATGTGGCGGGCGCGCAGCATCGCGTGCGCGCAGGCGAGGTAAGACACGTCGGTCGCGGCCTTGCGCGTGAACAGCGGGTAGTCGGCCAGCCCCTGTTCCTGCGTGTGCTTGATCTCGCTGTCCCAATAGGCGCCCTTGACCAGCCGCACCGCAAGACGCCGCCCGCTGGCGCCGCCGCAGGCGTGCGCCCAGTCGACCACCGCCCGCGCGCGCTTGCCATAGGCCTGCACCGCCATGCCTAGCCCGTCCCAGCCGGACAGCGACGGCGCCTCCGCCACCGCGCCGATGATCTCCAGGCTCATGTCGAGCCGTTCGCTTTCCTCCGCGTCGATCGTCAGCGCGATGCCCGCGTCCGCCGCCTGGCGGGCGAGCGCGACCACCATCTCGGTCAGCTCCGGCACGCAGCGGTCGCGTTGCGCGACCTCGTAACGCGGGTGGATCGCGGACAATTTGACGGAGATCGAATGCCCCGCGCCCGGGTTGCGCGCGACGGCGGCGATCGCGGCCTGGTAGCTCGCCAGGTAGCGCTCGGCGTCCGGGAACGTGCGCGCGCCTTCGCCCAGCATGTCGAAGCTGGCGGTGAAGCCGCGATGCTCCGGCTTGTTCATGCGCGCGGCGGCCTCGTCGATCGTGCGCCCCATGACGAAGATCTCGCCCATCATCCGCATGGCCGCGCCGACGCCCTGCCGCACGAACGGCTCGCCCGCGCGCGCCACCAACTTGCGTAAGGTCCCCGCGTCCGGCGCATCGCTGACCAGCGCGCGGCCGACGACCAGGCCCCAGGTGGCGGAGTTGACCAGCTTGCTGTGCGACTTGCCCGCGTGCGCGCGCCAGTCGGCGTCGCCCAATTTGTCGGCGATCAGGCTGTCGGCCGTTTCAGAGTCCGGC
>DASQNO010000060.1:0-2320 GCA_035644935.1 Sphingomonadaceae bacterium | reverse complement strand
GGCGCGGCGCCGGCAGCGGATGGCAACTCCGCGGGCGAGGGGGCGCCGGCTGAAGCGGACCGGACGGTGCGCGCGGCGGTGTGGCTCCCGTTAGTCGTCGGGCTAGAGGGAGCGGCGCGGCTGCAGCATCCGAAACTGCCTGGGCACTTCCGGCGACAGCGGGCAGCGTGGGACGCGGCTGCCGAGGTGTTTGGCGACCAGCGTTACTCCCGCATAGCGGCGCGGCTCGCGCAGTGGCGTGCGCCGGCAGCTCCGACGCTGCCGCTGGTGACCGAACTGCTGTGGGCCCTCGAGCAGCCCGAGGCGGCGGGGTTCACGCGGCTGGCGCTGGTGGGAACGACGGCGCTTAGCTTGCTCGTAGTCGAGGATGACGTCCGCGCCGGCTACGTGTTGACGCAAACAGCACGCGCCGTGCGGACTTTGGGTGATTCGCATGGCGCGTTGACCCGGTATCTGATCGCGCAGGAGATCGGGCGCAGGTACCAGGACGCAAGACTACTAAACCGGACTGCTCTAGGGCTGGGCAGCACCTATCAGTCGTTCGGCAACCTCCCTGCCGCACGATCTGCGTGGAAGAGCGTGATCGAGAGCACGGAGTCCGACGCTCGCTTCGTGACCGCAGCCCGACACGGCCTGTTGAACATGGCTGTATCCGCGCGCGACTGGAGTACTGCACTCGAGCAAGCTTGGCATCTTCTCAGAACCCGGCAAGGCGATGTAGCCGCACGCGTCGACATCCTCGTCAATGTGGGCGACCTATGCCACAGAATTGGGCAGTATGCGTTAGCGACTCGGGCCATGAAGGCTGCGTTGTACTTACGGCCCCCCCGCGCTAACCAGAGCGTTGTCGCAGTGTCCACTCTCGTTCAGATTGCCGCTGCGTTAGCAGATCGAGAGTTGTACGACGAGTACGTCGCCAAGCTTCGCAGCTATATCGGTCAGAACTTAGGGCCATGGGAGGATGCACGAGCTCTGCTCGTGCTTGCCGAATCCGAGTATGTGCTTGGCTCGCCCACATCCGCATCGCGCTACTTGAGTCGCGCAACAGTGCTCGCCAATCGACACGGCTACCACGAGTTCCAGTTCGAATCAGACCGGATCGCAAATGCTTTTGGTCGCACGGTGCTGAACGTATCTCGCGACAAGAGTGCTGTTGCGCGCCAGGACTTCAGACTACTTGACAAGCGATCGTTAGGAATTATCGAACAGCTCGATTCGCTCGACGACCATGAGCTGTTGGGAGTGGTAGAGGCGGAGTCTGTACGTGGGAAATACTGAGCGAGAAACCGGAAATCCGGCCACGCTCCTGATCAGGCGTGGCCGGGTCCGTATCAGAACCAAGGCATGATGGAGTTCGTCGGATGGCCTGATCCTGCTCCGGATGTGGTGTCGGAAGGATTGGGCTGAGTATCCACCGCCGTCCCAGCGCTTGACACAGAGTACCTCTTTGACCGATGCACGGAGAGGTCTTGTGGTGAGGTCGGCGTGCCGCACGCGATTATTCCCACGGCAGCCAGCAACGCGAGAATCGCCGCCGCCCGCGCGGTTGACGGGCGGCGGGCACCAGGAACCAGCGAACGACGAACCGTCTCCGACATCGGCGCACTCCGGGTTGAGGGTGTGAGCTACGTTCAGCCCCCCGGGCCGCCCGCGCGCGTCCGCGGGGGGCAGCCGGGATACGGAGTGGGCAACGCGCCACCGCGCGGCGCGGGCAATTGGTAGTTGGTAGCACGCTGATCGGAACACATCTGTGTTACTAGCCCGCGGCGGCGGCGCTGCGGCGCCTGACCGGCCGGGCTGGCTCACCGCCCTCGTCCCGTCGTGCCCATCGACCCATGGCCGTGGTTGCCGTCCTGTCCGACGCAACGCTGCGCGCGCGCCTCACGGGCGCCCTGCGCGGACGGGTCGCGGCCCTGACGTTCTGCGACGGCGCCGCGGAAGCGCTCATGCAGCTCGCCGCTGGTGCCCGGGCGCTCGTAGTCGGCACGGCCGACGCGGCGGGGTGCCCCACGGCTCCGCTGGTGGAGCGCGTGCGGCGCGACCACCCGAACGTCACCGTGATCGCCTACTGCACACTCACGCGAGGCTGCGGCGGGGGGCCGGGGCTGGTGGAGCTCGTACGGGCCGGCGCGCACGGCGCCTTCCTGCGGGACGTCGACGACGACCCGCATGCGCTGCGCGCCGCTCTCCGTGTGGCCGAGGAGACGTGCGCCGCCGACCTCGTGCTCGGCGCCCTGGGGGCGTCGCTGCCGACGGGCGTGCGGTCGCTCGTCGCCCTGTACCTTCGCGCGGGCGAGCGGCCGCCGGGCGTGGCCGAGGC
>DASQNO010000059.1:0-30745 GCA_035644935.1 Sphingomonadaceae bacterium | reverse complement strand
TGCTACTTCCGCGCGCGCCGCGGCGACTTCACGCCCAAGCAGCATTTCGGCTTCGAGGCGGCGGCCTGGTACTGGCACTTCGTCGACGTCGTGTGGCTGTTCCTGTTCGTCGCCATCTACGTCTGGGGCGGTTGGGGTGCGCCGGTCCACGGAGGTTAGGTCGATCATTTTCGCTGGGCGCAGAGCGGGGCAGGTGGTTAGCGGAGCGCCACGGTGGGGGAGCCCCTCGCCGTCAACTTAAGCACAGCGCGGCGATCCAGTTCATGAACACCGGTGCGTTCCGGCCTGGATAGCCGCGTCGCTTACGCTTCTTGCGTTGACGGCGTAGCGCACTGCGGATTGATATGGCGTGACTGGGCCCAGGGCTCGACAGGTCCCCCCTTCGTCCCGATATGCCAATTGTGTCCAGGCGCGTTCCTCTGATCCCTACGATCATCGTCATGCTGGCGGTCGCGACGATGGTCGGGCTGGGGGTCTGGCAGTTGCAGCGCGCCGGGTGGAAGGAGGGCCTGATGGTCCAGCTCGCCGCCAATCGCGGACTGCCGGTCATTGCGTACCCGGCGGACCCGCGAGGGGCGGACGACATGCTGTTTCGGCAAGCGACGGCCGTCTGCGCGCGCCCCACGACCATTCGCGCAAACGCCGGACGGGATGTCGGCGGAACTAGCGGCTGGAGCCATCTCGCGACGTGCCTCACTAACGGACGCGGGGACATGGTCGTCGACATCGGCTGGTCGCCTGGGCTTAAGCAGGTTGCGTGGGCGGGCGGTCCGGTGACCGGCGTCATCGTGCCGGACAGCAAGGCCGGCATCCGGCTGGTCGCCAGCAACCCCGCACCGGGACTTGTGGCAAGCCAGCCGCCGGGACCCGAGACGATCCCCAACAACCATCGCATGTACGCGCTGCAATGGTTCTTCTTTGCAGCCTCGGCGGCGGCGATCTACGGGCTGGCGCTCCGCCGCCGAGGACACAAGGCCACCGCATGACCGCCGAACTGCACCGCCTCGCCAATGGCCTGACCGTCGCCGTCGACCCCATGCCGGGCGTCGAGACGCTGTCCGTCGGTCTGTACGCCGATGCCGGGGCGCGGTCCGAGCCGCTGGGCTTGAGCGGGCTGGCCCACATGGTCGAGCACATGGTGTTCAAGGGCGCCGGCAACCGGGATGCGCGCGCCATCGCCGAAGACATCGAGGACGTGGGCGGGTCGCTGAACGCCTGGACGAGCCGCGAGACGACGGCGTTTCAGGCGCGTTTGCTGCCCGGCGACCTGCAGCTGGGCGTTGAGGTCATCGCCGACTTCGTCCGCGCGCCGCGGTTCGACGTCGACGAACTGGAGCGCGAAAAGAGCGTCGTCCTGTCCGAGCTTGGTGAAGCGCGCGATACGCCCGACGACATTGTTTTCGACCATCTCAACGCCGCCTGCTTTCCGGGACAGCCGCTCGGCCAGCCCGTGCTGGGATCCGAAGACAGCATTGCCGCCATCGCGGTGGCCGACCTCCGCGACTGGCTGGCCATCCAATATCGCCCGGACGGGCTGATCCTCGCCGCTGCGGGCCGGGTCGACGCCGACTTGCTGCTGGGCCTCGCCGAAGCGCGGTTCGGCGATTTGCCTGCGGGCCGCGCGCCCAGGCCCGTCGCGGCGCGATTCAACGGCGGGTCGTTTCAGGACAAGCGCCGCTTCGACCAGGTGCACCTCGCCTTTGTTCACGAAGGATTGCCCGCAAACGACCCGGACATGCCAGCGCTCAACCTGTTCAGCCAGGCGGCCGGCGGCGGTATGTCGTCCAGGCTGTTCCAGGAAGTGCGCGAGGAGCTGGGACTCGCCTATTCGATCTACTCCTGGGCGGCGGGCTATGCCGACACGGGGGTTCTGGGCGTTTACTGCGCGACCGACGCCAAGGACGCGGCGCGCGCGCTGGCGCTGTCGCGCAGCATCCTGGCCGCCACGGCTGACAGCTTCACCGACGCCGAACTCGCGCGGTCCAAGGCGCAGGCGCGCGCCGGGCTGCTGATGAGCCTGGAGTCGGTGCAGACGCGCGCCGACGTTCTGGCGCGCGGCATCGACCTGCGCGGGCGCATCGTCGCCGCGGCGGAACTGGTGGCGGAGATCGACGCGGTGAGCGTCGCCGACGTGCGCCGTGTGGCGGCGCGCGTGCTGGCCGGCCCGACGACGCTGGCGACCGTGGGCGGCAAGCTCGCGCTGGCTGCCTGAGCCGCGCGTGACCACGCTGATCGCCGAACCCTGGCCCGACTACGCGCTGCTGGACAGCGGCGGCGGGCGCAAGCTGGAGCGTTACGGCCATGTCCGCGTCATCCGGCCGGAGGCACAGGCCTTGTGGGCGCCGCACGCGCCCGACTGGCGTGCCGACGCGGAGTTCGTGCCCGGGTCCGACGAGGACGGCGGCGGCCGCTGGCAGGTGCACGGGCAGGTGCCCGTCGACTGGCCGCTCGCATGGGAGGAGGCGCGCTTCTCCGCCGCGCTGACGCCGTTCCGGCACCTCGCCTTCTTTCCCGACATGGCGCCGCAATGGTCGTGGATGCGCGAACGGCTGGGGGAGGGGACGGAAGCGCTAAACCTGTTCGGCTATACCGGCGTCGGCACGCTGGCGATGGCCGCCACGGGCGCGCGGCTGGTTCATGTCGATGCGTCCAAGAAGTCGGTGGAGGCGGGCAAGGCCAATGCCGCTTTGTCGGGCATGGCGAACCATCCGATCCGCTGGCTGGTCGACGACGCGGGCAAGTTCGCCGCGCGCGAGGTCCGGCGCGGGCGGCGCTACGACGGCATCATCCTGGATCCCCCGAAATATGGGCGCGGTCCCGAAGGCGAGATCTGGCGGCTGGAGGAACATCTGCCGAGCCTCCTGGCCGACTGCGCGCGCCTTCTCGACGAGCGCTCCCGCTTTCTCGTCCTTACCGTTTACGCTGTCCGCATGAGCGCGTTGGCCATCGGCGAACTGCTGACGCAGGCGACCGCGCATCTGGGCGGGCGCGTCGAGCACGGCGACATGGCGGTGCGCGAGGAAGCGCGCGGGCTGCTGCTCCCCACCGCTATCTTCGCGCGGTGGAGCCGCTAGTCGGCCAGCGCGCGGATCGCGGCGCCGGCCGCGAACGGAGCCGCCGCGACGTAGAGCAGCGACACTGCGCCAAGCAGCCGCAGCGCGCCGCCGGCCTCCGGCTGCAGCGCGCCCGCGCCGAAGATCAGCAGGGGCACCGACAGCGGCAGCACGAGCAGCCCGGCCAGCGCCGCGGCGCTTCGCAGCCCCGCGGTCAGGGAGGCGGCCAGCACGCCCAGCGCCGCCAGCCCCGGCGTACCGACCAGCAGACTGAGCAGCAGCCGGCGGACGCCGTCCCCCTCCATCTGCAGCAGCGCGGCGGCAGGTAGCGCGGCGACCAGCAGCGGCACGGCAAAGCTCAGCCAATGGGCCGCCATCTTCGATGCGGACACCGTTTCGGCCGCGATCCCGCGAAGCAGATGCTGGTCCAGCGTGCCGTCGGCGCGATCGGGTTCAATCAGGCGGTCGACGGGGAGGAGCGCGGCCAGCAGCCCCGCGACCCACAGCACGCCGCCGCCCACCGCGCGCAGCAGGGGCGCGTCGGGGCCGATCGCAAATGCGAACAAAGCCGCGGTCAGCCCGAAGAACCCGATGGGAAGCGCGGCGTGGCCGCCGGCGAGTGCCAGGCGCAGGTCGCGGCGGAGCAGCGCGAGGATCACTGCCCAAACTTCAGCTTACCGGCGCCGGGAATAGGCAGCGGACCGTGCGCGGCGGCGAGTACGGCCCCACCTTCCGCACGATGGCGCGCGACAGCGGCTCCCAGGCGATCTGTCGCGTCGGCATCGAGACCGTTGACGGGCTCGTCGAGCAGCCACAATTGGGCCCGCGCCGCGATCGCGCGCGACAGCCCGGCGCGCCGCCGCTGCCCCGTCGACAACATGCGCACGGGGACGTCGGCGAGATCGGCGAGACCCATTGCAGCCATCGCCGCATCGGCGTCGCCGCCGTCCAGCACCGCCCAATAGCGCAGAGCCGCGGCCAGCGGCTGGCGGGGGTCCAGCGCCAGCGCCTCGTCGGCCAGCGCGACGCGGCCCCGGCGCACGCGCCCGGCGGCGGCTGGCAACAGCCCCGCGCATAGGCGCAGCAGGCTCGACTTGCCGACTCCATTTTGGCCGCTCACGACGACCGCCTCGCCCGGCGCCAGGACGAGGTCGAGCCCCTCGAACAGCAACCGCCCGCCGCGGATGCAGGCGACGCCCTCCAGCATCAGCGGCGGCGTCGGCGCGGCCGGATCAGGCATCCTCCTCCAGCTTGTGCATGTCGGCGTCGCTGAGGCCGAAATGATGCCCGACCTCGTGGATGACAACGTGCGCGATCAGCGCTTCCAGCGACACGCCCGTTTCGATCCACTCGGCCAGCAGCGGCTGGCGATAGAGGTGGATCATGTCGGGCGCGGTTGCGACGTCGGATGATGACTTCGCGCCGAGCGGCCGTCCCGTGTAGAGGCCGGTCAGTTCGAACGCATCCTCAATGCCGAGATCGGCCAGGACTTCGTCTTCCGCGAATTCGTCGACCACGAGCACGATGTCGTCCAAATGCGCGCCGAATTCGGGCGGCAGGCGGGCGAGCACGGCGCGCGCCATGCGGTCGAGGTCGGCGGCCGTGGGGGCGTGGGTCTGCGTGCCGGTCATGCGCCGTGCGATGCCGCAAACGCGCCCGCGACGCCAGCGTGCGGAGGCGGCTTGCCCTTGCGGCTCCGCTTGCCTACACCCCGCGACTTGCCTGGCAGGAGGAGCGGTGGCCGAGTGGTCGATGGCGCACGCCTGGAAAGTGTGTAAGGGTTAATAGCTCTTCGAGGGTTCGAATCCCTCCCGCTCCGCCATCAATTTGTTCCTAGTTCAGTCTCACGACCGGCAGCTCGTTCGGGGCGGCGCGAACGTGGTCCCCTGCGCACCGGAACGGTCGTTGAGTTTGGCGTCCGGACACGGAAGCGCGCTAGCTGCCAAGCAATCGACCTGTTCCAGAGTTGATGTCTTGCATACCCTCACTGGTAGTGCGTGACGTTTCCGAACCCCTCGTTGGCCTTCACCATTCTGATCAGCTTCTTGGCGAAGGCGCGAGCATGCCTGTCGAAGCGAATGTCGCTATAAACGGCAGGCCAGACAAACTCGTCGCGGTTCAGCAAGTCCCCTAATTCCGCCAACAGAGCGGCCTGCGACACCTCGGACCGGCTCTTCGCGGCCAGCGCGCAGATCATTTCCTCGGCGCTCGCCTTGTCGCAGTCGTCCTGCCGGTCGCGGCCACCTCGCTCCGCCGCCACTTGATCGAGGCGCGCGGCAATGACGCGACTCTCCAGCCATGTTCGTACGGCAGCGCTGTCCCAATCCCTCACAGCGGGTTCCATGATGCTCACCCTTAGATTGCGCCGGATCCGTGGCCGGCCCTGCTAGTCGCGCTCGCGTACGCTCAGGAACTCGACGTCCGGCCATTGCTGCTGGAAGTAGCCGAATTCCCACGCATTGCGCATCATCAGAACCGGGGCATCGTCCTGGTCCTCGGCTATGTTGGCGCGGTTGGCCGCGATCAGCCTCTTCAGCGTATCGGGCGCGGCGGCGATCCAGCGCGCGATGTCGTGGGGGCTCGCCTCGAACCCCAGCCGCAGGCCATATTCCTGCTCGATGCGGGTCGCCAGGACGTCGAGTTGAAGCTCGCCCACGACGCCCACGATCCACTGCGATCCGAGCAGCGGACGAAAGACCCGCACGACGCCCTCCTCGGCCAGGTCGCTCAAGCCCCGGCGCATCTGCTTGGTCTTCATGGGATCGTCCAGGCGAACGCGGCGCAGGATCTCCGGCGCGAAGTTGGGCAGCCCGGTGAACCGCACCTCCCCCCGCTCGAACAACGTGTCGCCGACGCGCAGCGTGCCGTGATTGGGAATGCCGATGATGTCGCCGGGGCGCGCGGCACCCGCAAGTTCCCTGTCTCGCGCGAAGAAGGACACCGGATTGTGGATGGCCATCGCTTTGCCCAGCCGCGCATTGTGGAGCTTGATGCCGCGCCGCAGCGTGCCCGAACAGATGCGCATGAACGCCACGCGGTCGCGATGATTGGGGTCCATGTTCGCCTGCATCTTGAAGATGAAGCCGGTGACACGTTCCTCGTCCGGATCGACCGGAGCGGGCATCGCCGGCTGGAGACCGGGAGGCGGAGCGTCACGGATGAGACCTTCGAAAAGATGATCAACGCCGATCTCGCGTAGCGCGCTGCCGAAATAGACGGGGGTCATGTCGCCGGCGCGGAACGCCTCCGGATCAAAGTCGGGGTAGGCGGCTTGGGCGAGCCCGGCCTCTTCGCGCAGGGCGGAAGCGGCTTCGGGGGACAAGACGCGATCCAGCACTTCGTCGTCGAGGCCCGAACAGCGGATGGGCGCGCGCGCCCCCCCGTCTCCCGTGACCGCCAGCGTTAGCGTGTCGGTCTCCAGATCATAGATGCCCCCGAACAGCCCTCCCATCCCCGCGGGCCAGTTGCGCGGCGAGACGTCCAGCTGGAGCGTTTCGGCGACTTCGTCCATCAGCGCGAAGGGGGACAGGCCCTCGCGATCGACTTTGTTGATGAACGTGATGATCGGCACGTTGCGCAGGCGGCACACCTCGAACAGCTTGCGCGTCTGAGCCTCGATACCCTTGGCCGCGTCGATGACCATGATCGCGCTGTCGACCGCGGTCAGCGTTCGGTACGTGTCCTCCGAAAAATCCTGGTGACCCGGTGTGTCAAGCAGGTTGAACAGGATGCCGTCGCGCTCGAAGGTCATGACCGAACTCGTCACGGAAATTCCGCGTTGCTGTTCAATCGCCATCCAGTCCGAACGTGCGCGCCGCTGGTTTCCTCGTGCGCGCACCTCGCCTGCCTCCCGAACGGCGCCGGCCGTATGAAGCAGCTTTTCGGTCAGCGTCGTCTTGCCCGCGTCCGGATGCGAGATGATGGCAAAGGTTCGCCGTTCCAGCGCGGCGGGGCCGGCCGCCAAAGATGCGGGAGTAAGCGGAGCGTCGCCGGACAGTTCGGCGGCGAGAGTTGACTTGTTCAGCACGGTTAGATCCGGTTCGGCAGCGGATCTCTGCCGCGGTCAGCGTTACCCCTTAGACGAAAAGTGCTGCCGCCGTCTAATCCTCAAAGGCCGGTTCAGCCGTCGAAACCACTTTCCAGGAAGGCTCCGGCGAACGCGCAGTGCAGTGCGACGCCGCGGGCCATCACAGCCTCGTCGATCGTCATGCGCGTGTTGTGGAGCGGAGGGTTCGTGGCGGGATCGCTGCCGGAAGGTGCCGCGCCGATGAACGCCATGGCGCCCGGCACCTGCTGCAATACGTACGAGAAGTCCTCCGCACCCATCATTGGTGCAGCCATGTGGCTGTAGGCGCCGTCCCCGCCGAGCGCGGAGGCGCAGTTGCGCAGCAGATCCGTCGCACGCTGGTCGTTGACCGTCACAGGATATCCGGGCTCGATGGAAACCTCCGCGGTGCATCCATGAGCGGCGGCGATATACGTGGCGATGCGCGTGAAGGCTTCGCGGGCAAGGGCGCGCGTCGCCTCCGACAAGGTGCGAAGCGTGCCGAGCAGGTCCACGCTGCCGGGGATGATGTTGTGCGCAGTGCCGGCGTCGATCCTGGTGATCGACAGCACGGCCGGATCGGCGACCGGCACCCGGCGCGCAATGAACGCCTGGAGAGCCATAACGATCTCGCAAACGACCGGAACAGGATCGACGCACTCGTGCGGCATCGCCGCGTGCCCACCCGCGCCGCATATTCTTGCCACTAGCGTGTCGGTGGACGCCAGCAGCGGCCCGGGCCGGCTGACGATCTGTCCCATCGGCATGTTCGGCGAAATGTGGAGCGCGAATGCGGCGTCGGGACGAGCGATATCGAGCAGCCCGTCGTCGATCATGTGACGGGCGCCGTGGTATCCCTCCTCGCCGGGCTGGAACATGAACACCACCGTTCCGGCGAGGTCCTCCCGGCGCGCGGACAAGGCGCGGGCGGCGCCGACCAGCATCGCCGAGTGCGCATCATGTCCACAAGCGTGCATCCGGCCGGGCACGCGTGATGCAAAAAGCAGCCCCGTCTCCTCCGTCATCGGAAGCGCGTCCATGTCGCCGCGCAGCAGCACGGTTCGGCCATTATGCGGCCCCCGCAGCACCGCAACGAAGCCGGTCGTCGAGGGACCAGTGTGGATCTCCAACGGCAGGCCGGCGAGAGCCGCCCTGAGCCTCTCCGTCGTGCGCGGGCAATCGAGCCCCACTTCCGGGTCAGCGTGGATCTCTCGGCGCAGCTTTATCACGTCGGCAAGCTCGGCTTCGCCGGCCGCAGTCCAGTCGATCAACGGGATCATCGGAGGTCCCTTTCGTACCGCCACGCAGCGGGCGGCATCTTCATTTACGAAGGGCTTGCGACCTGCCCGTCCCGTAGAGATCGGCGGACGCGGCTTGAGCCGCCAAAGCCCTAAGCAGCGTGGCCGGACGTGCCTCGGCGCCGAATGCATCGTAGATCATGCGCGCTGCGGTGGCGATCACGGCCGGCCGGTTTTCTCCGCCCCGGGCGAAAAACGCTACCGCGATCCGCTGCCCACTCGGGGAGGTCAGGAAGCCGACGTCCCCGGTGTAACCCGATAGGGTGCCGGTCTTGTGCTGCACGGTCGCACCAGGGGGAAGAATGCCCCGGATGCGGTTCGAACCCGTCCTGCAGCGACGCATCATGTCCAGCAGAAGAGCACGGCTTCCCGGACGCAATGCAGTGCCAGTATCGATGACCCGCAGCAGGCCGAGCATCGCCGTCGGCGTGCTCGAATCCCGAATGTCTCGCAGGTCCCGGCGCGCGCTAAGCAATTGTGCGATCGTGCGGTCCACCCGAATGTTGGCAAGGCCCTGCACGCGCAACCAGCGGTCCACCTGACCCGGTCCTCCCAGCGTTGCGAGCAGCAGGTCCGTCGCCCGATTGTCGCTGCGCGTGATCATCGCGTCCATGAGCGCTACGGCGCTGGTGCCCGCGATCGTGTCGCCAAGGCTTCGGCGGCCCGCATCGACCTCGGCAAGGTAAGCCGCGGCGACGGCGATCTTCATGGTGCTCGCCATCGGAAAGGGCAGGGCTGCGTTGAAGCCGATGCTCCGCCCGGTGGACATGTCCATCGCCGCGATACCGAACTCACCGGGGTTCTCGGTGACCATGGCGGCAAGCCGTTGCTCAGCCAACTGTAACTTCGGCGAGCTTGCGGCGTCGGCGGGCTCCGCCAAAAAGACGGCAAAGCAGGCAGGGAACGCAAAAAACCGCATTCGCATTTCTCTCATCAAACAAGAACGCAGCTTGCAGCACCAGCCTCCTCTCCACAAGCAAGCAGCCTACAAGGCGTTCGACGAACACCATCATACCGAGACCGTCCGTTTGCGCCAACTCCCGGTCCAGCTGGCGAGTATCGTCGATCAGTCCCGGAGCGGTGAGATGGGCTCACGATGCGGCGTCCGGACGAGCTTAAGCGTTCGCTCGCTTGACGCCGCCGCGGCGTGCGGCAGACGGGCGGCATGATCTCCGAACCCAACCTCGACGAGCTTTCCGCCTTCGCCTGCCGCCTTGCTGACGCCGCCCGCGGCGAAACGCTGGCGCGCTGGCAGGGGGCGGGGGCGGCGCGCAACAAGGCGCAAGTCGGCTACGACCCGGTGACGGAGGCCGACGTCGCGGCCGAAGCGGCGATGCGGGCGATGATCCAGGAGGCGTATCCCAGGCATGGCATTGCAGGGGAGGAGTTCGCGGAGCAAGCGGCGGCGGGACCCTATTGCTGGAGCTTGGACCCGATCGACGGCACGCGGTCGTTCGTCTGCGGGCTGCCGACATGGGTGACGCTGATCGCGCTGCTGCGCGACGGGGAGCCCGTGCTGGGCGTCATTGACGCGCCGCGGTTGGACGAGCGCTACCTCGGCGATGGACGCAAGGCGCGCATGCTGCCGGGCAACGCGATGCTGGCGACCAGCGGCTGCGCGCGATTGGGGGAGGCGCGCTTGTCGACCACCGACCCGGGATTGCTCGAGCAGGCGCAGGGTGCGGCTTTCGCGCGGCTTCGCGGCCTCTGCCCCGTCGTGCGTTATGGCCATGACGGCTATGCCTATGCGCGGCTGGCGGCGGGGTCGCTCGACCTCGTCGTCGAGGCGGGGTTGCAACCTTATGATCTGATGGCGCTGGTGCCGGTGGTCCGCGGCGCGGGCGGGACGATCGGCAATTGGCGGGGCGGGGCGGACCTGACGGGAGGGGACGTCGTTGCGGCGGCCACGCCGGAATTGTTCGCCGAAACGTTGGCGGTTCTGAACGCCTAGCGCTGCCGCCGGCCAAGCACAGCGGCGACGTCGTTCCAGTCGAAGCCGCGCGCCTCCATCAGCACTGTCAGGTGGTAGAGCAAGTCGGCGGTCTCCTCCGCGCAGCCGGCCGCATCGCGCGTGACGGCGGCCAGCGCCACTTCGACGCCTTCCTCGCCGACCTTTTGCGCGATGCGCGCGGGGCCTTCGGCGAGCAGTTGCACGGTGTAGCTGTTCGCCTCGCCAGACCGGGCGCGGTCGTGCACCGTGCGCCCGAGGCGGTGCAGGAAACCGGCGGCGGGCGCGCTTGCGTCGCCGAAGCAGCTTTGCGTGCCCAGATGGCAGGTCGGACCCGCCGGCCAGGCGTGCACGAGCAGGGCGTCGTCGTCGCAGTCCGCAAAAACCGCGACGACGGCCAGGCTGTTGCCGCTGGTCTCGCCCTTGGTCCAAAGCCGCGCCTTGGAGCGGCTGTAAAAGGTCGCAAGACCGGTCGAGAGCGTCGCCGCCAGCGCGTCGCGGTTCATGTAGCCAAGCATCAGCAGGCCGCCGCCGTCGACGTCCTGCACGGCGGTGGGGAGCAGGCCGTTCATCTTGTCCCAGGCAAGACCGTCCAGGTCCGCCTCACCTAGCGGCGCATTTCGATCCCGCATGTGACGAGATACTCCTTGAGTTCTGGAATGGGGACGAGCCGATCGTGGAAGACGGTGGCGGCGAGCGCGCCGCTGACCGCTGCCTGGGCGAACACGTCGCGAAAATGTTCGGGCGCGCCGGCGCCGCCCGAGGCGATCACGGGCACGCTGGTCGCCCGGACCACGGCGGCGCAGTGCGCGATGTCGTAGCCTGTGCGCTCGCCGTCGCGGCGCATGCAGTTGAGCACGATCTCGCCCGCGCCGCGCGCAGTCGCCTCCCGCGCCCAGTCGAGCGTGCGAAGCCCAGTGTCGCGCGTCCTGGCCGCGCTGCCGGTATATTGCTTCACGAAGTAGTCGCCGCCGTCTTGGAAGCTGTCGACGCCGAGCACGACGCACTGGCTGCCGAAGTCGCGCGCGAGTTCGTCGATCAGCGCGGGCCGTTCCAGCGCGGGGGAGTTGACGGACACCTTGTCCGCGCCCGCGTCGAGGCAAGCGGCGGCCTGATCGCGGGTGCGTAAGCCCCCGGCGACGCAGAAAGGGATGTCGATTACCGCGCCGACGCGGCGCACCCAGGCGAGGTCGAGCCCGCGCCCTTCGGCGCTGGCGGTGATGTCGTAGAAGACGAGTTCGTCGGCGCCTTCGTCGCGGTAGCGTAGCGCGTGTTCGACGATGTCGCCGATGTCGCGGTGGTCGCGGAACTGCACGCCCTTGACGACGCGGCCGTCGGCGACGTCGAGGCAGGGGATGATCCTACGCGCCGGCACGGATCGCCTCGCCCAGATCGATGCGGCGTTCCCAGAGCGCCTTGCCGACGATGATGCCTGCGGCGCTGGCGGCGCGAACTTCTTCAACTTCGCCTATGTGAGCTACGCCGCCCGAGGCCTGGAGGTGGAGGTGGGGTAAAGTTTGGTGAACTTTGGCCACGAGTTCCACGTTGGGGCCGGTGAGCATGCCGTCGCGCGCGATGTCGGTGACGAGGAGGTGGCGCGCGTCGGGGTAGCGGTCGGCGACGGCCCACAGGGACACGCCCGAACCCGCCGTCCAGCCGCGGGTGGCGACGAGGGGTTCGCCATCGACGAGGTTGACGTCCAGCGCCAGCGTGATGCGGTCGCCGCCGTGGTCGGCGATCAGCCCGCGCACGAGGTCGGGGTCGGTCACGGCGAGGCTGCCGATCACGACGCGCGCGACGCCGGCGTCGAACATGCGCGCGACCTGATCACGGTTACGGAAGCCGCCGGCGACCTGCAGCCGGAGCGGCGCGGCGCGGGCGAGGTCGGCGAGGAGGTCGTGCTGGCGCGGCGCGCCGGCGCGGGCGCCGTCGAGATCGACGACGTGCGCCCAGGTCGCGCCCGCATCGGCAAAGGCGCGCAGCGCGTCCGCAGGGTTGGCGGAATAGGTGGTGGCATCGTCGAAGCGGCCCTGCGCCAGCCGCACGCAGGCGCCGCCCATCAGGTCCATGGCGGGGTAGATGATCATTGCGACAGAAAGGCCTCCAGGAAGCGGGCGCCGGCCGGGCCCGAGCGTTCCGGGTGGAACTGCGCGCCCAGAAAATTGGCGTGCCGCACGACGGCGGGGACGGCGCGGCCGTAATCGGCGCTGGCGAGCGTGGCGGGTCCGTCCGGGCAGGCGAAGCTGTGCGCAAAATAGACGTAGTCGCCGTCGGCAAGGCCTACTGCTTCGTCGCGGACGGAAAGCCGGCTCCAGCCCATGTGCGGGACGGGGAGATCAGGCGCGGGATCGAGTTTTTCGACCGCGCCGGGGATGAGGCGGAGGCAATCGACGCCGTTGTCCTCCTGGCTCCTGTCGAACAGGAGCTGCATGCCGAGGCAGATGCCGAGAACGGGGTTGGTCAGGCGGCGGAGCGGTTCGGCCAGGTCCAGTTCGTGGACGCGGCGCATCGCAAAGCCCGCGGCGCCGACGCCCGGCAGCACGACGTGGCTGGCGGCGGCGAGCGCGGCGGGATCGGCGGTGACGCGCGGTTCGACCCCGAAGCGGCGGAACGCGATCGCGATGGAGCCGATGTTGCCGTAGCCGAGGTCGACGATGGCGAGGTCGGGGGTCTTTCGCGTCATGCCGGCGCTTCGCCGCGCGTCATCCCGGCGGAAGCCGGGACCCAAGGGCGCCGGCTTGGGAGATCGTGTGACGGAGCTTTCGCGAAACCGCCGAGTTCGTGATCTTGGGTCCCGGCGTTCGCCGGGATGACGATGCGGTTGTTGCTCGTCACAACACGCCCTTGGTGCTGGGCAGCGCGTCGCCGTTCCGGGAAACGGCGGGGCGCAGCGCGCGGCCGAAGGCCTTGAAGCAGGCCTCGGTCTTGTGGTGGTCGTTGCCGCCGGCGACGCGGACGTGGATCGATGCGCCCAGCGCGTCGGCGATCGAGCGGAAGACGTGGGGGGTCATCTCGGTCGGGTAGGCGCCGATATGGCTCGCCTCGAACGACCCGTCGAAGACGCTGTACGGGCGGCCCGACAGGTCGATCAACACGTGCGCCTCGGTTTCGTCCATGGGGAGCGAGAAGCCGAAGCGGCCGATGCCGCGGCGGTCGGCGAGCGCCCGGTGCAGCGCCTGTCCGAAGGCGATCGCGCAATCCTCGATGCTGTGATGCGCGTCGATGTGGAGGTCGCCTTCACACGCCAGCGTGAGCGCAAAGCCGGCGTGGGCGGCGACCTGATCCAGCATGTGGTCGTAGAAGGCGACGCCGGTGTCGATGCGGCGCGGGGCGGAAGCGTCGAGGTCGATCGAAACGGCGATGCGCGTTTCCTTTGTGTCGCGCACGACGTCGCCGCGGCGGTGCGCGGGCGAGTCGGGGGCGATGCCGAAGGCGGCGAGCGCGGCGTCGTTCTCCGCATCGGTGCCGATGCTGAGGCGGACGCCGCCGGGCGCGGCGTTGGGACGGAAGCGGACGCGGACGCCGAGCGCGCGCATGCGGGCGGCGAGCGAGGCGGGGTCGGCGACGTCAAGGAAGAGGAAGTTGCCGCCGCCGTTGCGGACGCTTTGCACCACCGGCGAGGCGGCGAGGCGCACGGCCAGCGCGTCGCGCGCGGTCTTGAGCTGCGCGATGCGCTGCACGTGAACGGCGCGGCGGGAGGGCGACAGGGTGCTGAGCGCGGCGGAGATGGCGAGCGTCGGCAGAGGGTAGGGGGGCAGCGCGCGGGAGATGAGCCCGATCAGTTCCGGCGTGCCGATCGCGCAGCCGACGCGCGCGCCGGCCAGGCCGTAGGCCTTGGACAGAGTGCGCAGCACGACGAGGTTGTCGCGGACGGCGGCGGTGGCGGCGAGGCTCGGCAGCTCCGAGAACTCGATGTACGCCTCGTCCACGACGACGATCGTGTCGGGCAGCGCGTCGGCGACGCGGATTATGTCGGCGGCGGGGACGAGGTTGCCTGTCGGGTTGTTGGGCGAACAGATGAAGGCGAGCTTGAGCGAGTGCTCGTCGCGCACGGCCGCGAGGAAGGCGTCGGGTGCGAAGTAGAAGCGCTCGTTCAGCGGCACGTCGAGCACGCGCGCGCCCTGGAGGCGGGCGAACTGCGCGTAGGCGGAGAATGTCGGGGTGCAGATCGACACCGCGTCCGCCGCGGGCCGGCAGAAGGTGCGGATCAGGATTTCGATGGCGTCGTCGGCGCCGCGGGTGACGACGAGGTTTTCGGGCCGAACGCCGTACAGCGCGGCCATGGTCGCGCGCAGGCGCGCGGGCTGCGGTTCGGGGTAGCGGTTGACGTCGCCGGCGAGCGGGTCGGCGACCAGCGGCGGGTAGGGGTTCTCGTTGGCGTCGAGCTTGATCGCGTCGGGGCCGAACAGGTCGTTGGCGTTGGCGGCGAGATCGACGGGAGGGAGATCAAGGATTTCCGGGCGGGCGAGGCGGGTGAGAAGAGACCCCTCCACCATCAAGCTGGCGCTTGATGGTCCCCCTCCCCCGGAAAGCCGGGGGAGGACGGGTGCGTTGCCGGGCTTGGTCACTGTGCAAGTTCTCGATCGTACGTCGCGGTGGTCGTCCGTTCCTCCTCCGGAGAGCGGCGGGCGTCGGCGGCGCGGGCGTGGGCTTCGAGGCCTTCCATGCGCGCCAGCGCGGCGGCGGGGGCGGCGATGCGGGCGGCGGCTTGCGCCGTGACGTGCTGCACGGTGATCGCCTTCAGGAAGCTCAGCGCCGAGATGCCGCTCCACGCGCGCGCGGCGCCGTCCGTGGGGAGGACGTGGCTGGAGCCGGCGAGATAGTCGCCGAATGTTTCCGCTGCGGCGTGGCCGGCGAAGATCGCGCCGGCGTTGCGGATGGCGGGGATCAGCGCGTCGGGGTCGGCGACGGCGAGCGAGAGATGTTCGGGGGCGTAGAGGTTGGAAACGGCGACGGCCTCGGCGAGATCGGCGACGACGAGCGCGCGCGCCTGCTCGAGCGAGGCCTCGGCGGTCGTGCTGCGCGGGATGTCGGCGGCGAGCGCGGCAACGCGGCGGGCGACATCCTGCGCCAGGGTGCCATCGGGCGTGACCAGCACGACCTGCGCCGACACGTCGTGTTCGGCCTGGCTGAGCAGGTCGGCGGCGACGCGGGCGGGGTCGGCGGTGTCGTCGGCGATGACCAGCAGTTCGCTGGGGCCTGCGGGCATGTCGATGGCGGGGCCGCCGGGCAGCGAGGCGCAGTACGTCTTGGCCTCGGCGACCCAGGCGTTGCCGGGGCCGCAGATCTTGGCAACCGCTTGTATGTCGCCGGCGCCGAAGGCGAGCGCGGCGATCGCCTGCGCGCCGCCGACGGTCCAGATGGCCGGGATGCCGCAAAGCTCCGCCGCCAGCGCGATCACGGGGTCGAGCCCGCCGCCGGGGCGGGGCGGGGTGACGACCACGAGTTCGCCGACGCCGGCCGCCTGCGCGGGAAGGGCGAGCATGAGCAGCGTGGAGAAGAGCGGGGTCTTGCCGCCGGGTACGTAGAGGCCGACGCGGTCGATCGCGCGCCAGACCTTGCGAACGGTGAGGCCGGGCATGGTTTCGACGACGTGCTCGCGCGGCAGGCTGCCGGCGTGGAACGCGGTCACGTTGCGGTGTGCGAGTTCGATCGCGGCGATCTGGTCGGGCCTGAGCGACGCGCGCGCCTGCGCGGCGGCCTCTGCGACTGGGACGTGGCGTGGCTCCTCGCCGTCGAGGCGCAGCGCCTGTTCGGCGAGCGCCGGCCAGCCTCGGGCGCGAACGTCGTCGACGATGGCGCGGACCGCGGCCTGCAGCGCCGGGTCGCTGCGGCCGGCGGGGCGGGCTAGCGCCCCCTTGCGTTCGGCGGGGGTGAGCGCCGTCCAGTGGAGCGTCTTCACATCATCATCTTTTCGATGGGCAGGACGAGGATCGCCGACGCGCCCGCGGCCTTGAGCTTCTGCAGCGTTTCCCAGAATACCGATTCCTGGCAGACGGCGTGGACCGCGAAATGGCCGGGGCGACCGTGCAGGGGCAGGATCGTCGGAGCCTCCGCGCCCGGCAGGATGGCGGTGATCGCGGGCAGCGATTCGCCCGCGGCGTTGAGCATGATATATTTGGATTCCTTGGTCGCCAGCACGCCGTCGATACGGCGCAGCAGGCTGTCGGCGACCGCCTGCCTGTCTTCAGCGAGCGGGGCGCGGGTGCGGATGAACACCGCCTCGCTTTCCAGCACGGTTTCGACGGCGCGCAGGCCGTTGGCCTCCAGCGTCGCGCCGGTGGAGACGAGATCGCAGATGAAACTCGCGATGCCGAGGCGCGGCGCGAGCTCCACCGCGCCGTTCATGGTGACGACCTCCGCCTCGACGCCGTGTTGCTTGAGGAAACGGGTGGTGAGGCAGGGATAGGAGGTGGCGATGCGGGTTCCGGCGAGCGACTGGGGGCCTTCGTAGGCCGTGCGTTCGGGGGCGGCGATGCGCAGGGCGCAGCGGCCGAAGCCCAAAGGCGCGACGATCTCGAAGCGCGGCTCGGCCTGGCCCGCGGCGAACTCCTCCAGCACGTTCAGGCCGACGATGCCGAATTCGCAGACGCCGTCCGACACGAAGGTCGGGATATCGTCGTCGCGGACGAACATCAGGTCGACGGGGAAGTTTTCGACGCGGGCGGCGAGCGCGTTCTTGGTGGCGGGGATGCGCAGGCCTGCGTCGCGCAGCAGGTCGCGCGAGAAGTCGGACAGACGGCCCGACTTCTGGATCGCGAGGTGGAGGCGGTCAGCGAGCATCGTTGGACTCCGGGGCGGACTCGATCCGGTCTATCGCGCGGCGATACCCTCCGTGAGGCTCGGTGCGCAGAAAGCGCGCGACGCGGACGATGGTGGTGGTGGACACGCCGGTGGCATCGTGGATGTCGCGATAGGACAGGTCGGTGCCGTCCAGCAGGCGGGCGACGTGCCAGCGTTCGGCGAGCGTGCGGACCTCGGCCGGGGTGCACAGGTCGGTGAGCAGCCGTGCCATTTCCGCAGCGTCGGGCGTCGTGGCGAGCGCGGCGCAGAGGTCTTCGCGCAAGGCGAGGGGGTCGGTCAGCGGTTGCATGTTCCATCGTGTTAGTACGGTGTAACAACGATGACAAGGGCTGTGCGAGGTGCCGTCCTCCCCGGCCTTTGCCGGGGAGGGGGACCATCGCGCCTGCGCGATGATGGAGGGGTGTCTCCCGTGCGGATTGCTCGCTGCAACACCCCTCCACCATGCTTCGCATGGTCCCCCTCCCCAGCGAAGCTGGGGAGGACAGGGGGGTTAGTGGAAATCCCTCGACTTGGGGATGACCTCGACGTCGCGGGGGTGGCGGTGGGTGGTGTGGGGGAGGGGGGAGACGACGTGGTCGGCGCGGGCGAGGTCCGACTTGAACGCGTCGGCGGAGAGAAGGGCGAGGTCCTCGCTCCGGTCGAAGATCTCGTGCGCGATGACGTGGATCACCGCGTCGTCCATCTGCACCGTGCCGCGCACCGCCATCAGCCGCGCGGACATGACGGTGCGGCGGTACTTCTTCATCGTGTCGGGCCAGATGACGAGGTTGCAGACCCCCGTTTCGTCCTCCAGCGTGATGAAGCACACGCCCTTGGCGGTGCCGGGCTTCTGCCGGATGAGGACGATGCCCGACACGCGCACCGGTTGGCCGAACTTGAGCCCGCGAAGGTCGGCGGCGCTTGTGTAGCCTTTGGCGGTGAGTTCGGGGCGCAGGAAGCTCAACGGGTGGGCTTTCAATGACAGGCGCAGCGTCTGGTAGTCGGAGACGACGTGCTCGCTCAACGGGGTTTCGGGAAGGCGGACGACCTCGGCCTCCGCGCCTTCGGAGCGCTGGTCGGCGAAGGCGAACAGCGGGAGGTCGGGGGCTGCACGCAGCGTGCGGCTGTCCCACAGCGCCTGGCGGCGGTCGAGGCCCATCGAGCGAAAGGCGTCCGCGGCGGCGAGGCGGCGCACGGCGGGGACGTTGATGCCCGAGCGGGCTTTCAGGTCCTCGACGTCGGCGTAGGGGCGGTCGCGGGCGGCGAGGAGGGCGCGCGCGGCTTCGAAGTGGAGGCCGTCGATCTGGCGGAGGCCGAGGCGGAGGGCGTAGCGGGCCTGTCCTCCCCAAGCGGGGCTTGGGGAGGGGGACCACGAAGTGGTGGAGGGGTTTTGAAGCGAGGAGTCTTGGCGCTGCAAGTCCACGATCGGCGAGGCCGCGCGCTGCAAAACCCCTCCACCATCGCGTTCCGCGATGGTCCCCCTCCCCGGCAAAGGCCGGGGAGGACTTACTTCAAGAGTGTTGTCCCAGTCGCTGTAGTTCACGTCCGGGTGCCGCACCTCCACCCCGTGTTCGATCGCGTCGCGGACGATCTGGGCGGGGGCGTAGAAGCCCATGGGTTGGGAGTTCAGCAGCCCGCAGGCGAAGGCGGCTGGGTAGTGGCATTTGATCCAGCTGGAGATGTAGACGAGGTGCGCGAAGCTCGCCGCGTGGCTTTCGGGAAAGCCGTATTCGCCGAAGCCCTTGATCTGATCGAAGCAGCGTTGCGAGAATTCGCGGTCGTAGCCGCGGTCGACCATGCGGTCGACCATGCGGCTTTGCAGCGTTTCGATCGTGCCGCGCGAGCGGAACGTCGCCATCGCCTTGCGTAGCTGGTTGGCCTCCGCAGGCGAGAATTGCGCGGCGTCCAGCGCGATCTTCATCGCCTGTTCCTGGAAGATGGGGACGCCCAGCGTGCGCTTGAGGATCAACTCGAGCTCGTCCGCCGGACCTTCGTGCGGGAAGGGCGAGGGGAATTCCACCGCTTCGCGCTTGTCGCGGCGCTTCAGGTACGGATGCACCATGTCGCCCTGAATCGGGCCGGGGCGAACGATCGCGACTTCGATGACGAGGTCGTAATAGCAGCGGGGCTTGAGCCGCGGCAGCATGTTCATCTGCGCGCGGGATTCGACCTGGAACACGCCCAGCGAGTCGCCGGCGCAGAGCATGTCGTAGACCGCCGGGTCCTCGCGCGGGACGGTGGCGAGGTCGTAGCGCTGCCCGTAATGGTCCCAGATCAGGTCGAGGCTCTTCCTCACGCAGGTCAGCATGCCGAGCGCCAGCACGTCGATCTTGAAGATGCCCAGCGCGTCGATGTCGTCCTTGTCCCATTCGATGAACGAGCGGTCGGGCATCGCGCCGTTGCCGATGGGCACGGTTTCCGTCAGCGGGTTCTGCGTCAGGATGAACCCGCCGACATGCTGCGATAGATGGCGTGGTTTGCCGATCAGCTGGCGGGTCAGCGCGATGACGCGCTTCATCTGCGGGTCGGCGAGGTCGAGCCCGGCTTCGGCGACGCGTTCGTCCTCCAGCTCGGGGCCCCAGCTGCCCCAGATCGTGCTGGCGACGGCGGCGGTGACGTCTTCGGACAGGCCCATGACCTTGCCGACCTCCCGGATCGCCGAGCGCGGGCGGTAGTGGATCACGGTGGCGCACAGGCCCGCATGGGTGCGGCCGTATTTGTCGTAGATGTGCTGGATCACCTCCTCGCGGCGCTCATGTTCGAAATCGATGTCGATGTCGGGCGGCTCCCGCCGTTCGGGCGTGATGAAGCGGTCGAACAGCAGGTCGGTCTCCGTCGGGTCGACCGCGGTGATGCGCAGGCAGTAGCAGACGGTGCTGTTGGCGGCGGACCCGCGGCCCTGGCAGAGGATGGGCGGCGTGCAGCCTTCGGCGAACGCGACGATCTCGCGGACGGTGAGGAAGTAACGCGCGATGTCCATCTGCGCGATCACCGCGAATTCCTTCACGAGGTTGATGCGGATCTTGTCCGGAATGCCGTCCGGATAGCGCTTCGCCGCGCCTTCCCAGCTCAACGCCTCCAGATGCTGCTGCGCGGTGCGGCCGTCGGGATAGTCCTCGTGCGGATATTCGTACTTCAGCTCGTCCAGCGAGAATGTGCAGCGGTCGGCGATGTCGCGGCTGGCGGCGATCGCGTGCGGCCAGGCGGCGAACAGCCGCACCATTTCCGCCGGGGATTTGAGGTGGCGTTCGGCGTTGGCGTCGAGGCGGTACCCGGCCTCGGCGATCGTGCAGCCTTCGCGGATGCAGGTGACGACATCCTGCAAGGGGCGGCGCGCGGGTTCGTGATAATGGACGTCGTTGGTGGCGAGCAGGCCGAGGCCGTGCGCGCGGGCCAGCGCGTCGAGGCGGTTGATGCGGGCGCAGTCGTCGCCGCGGTAGAGGTACGACGCGGCGACGTGGCTGAGCGTCGGCAGCTGGCGGACGATGAGTGGGAGCTTGGCGGCGAAGACGTCGATGTCATCGTCGGGCAGGACGATCAGCACCAGACCCTCCGCCCGGCGCGCAAGATCGGCGACCGACAGGTGGCAGGCGTCCTTGGCCTGCCAGCCGCCGTTCTGGTCCTGCATCTTGCCGCGCGACAGCAGCGTGCACAGGCGCCCGTAGGCGGCGCGGTCCGTCGGGTAGGCGAGAAAGGACGGCCCCCTTCGACCCTGCTCAGGACAGGCGCCCGCGAGATCGAGCCGGCAGCCGATCACCGGGCGGATGCACGCGCCGGAAAGGTTCAGGTGCATGCGCACGACGCCCGCCATCGTGTTGCGGTCGGCGATGCCCAGCGCGTCGTATCCCAGCGGGTGCGCGGCCTCCGCGAACTCGGTGGCGTCGGACGCGCCGCGCAGGAAGGAGAAGCAGCTGGTGAGGCCCAGTTCGACGAACGGCGTGCGGGGGTTGGGCGCGTGGCTGCCGTCGCGGACGATGACGTTCTTGTCGGGGGTGGTGGAGGGGTCAGGCATTCAGCAGAGCCAAGGGGCCCGTCCACCATCCCGCTGCCGCGGGACGGTCCCCCTCCCCTGCAAAGGCAGGGGAGGACGGGTCGCGCTGGTCCTCCCCGACCTTTGTCGGGGAGGGGGACCGCCGCGAAGCGGGGGTGGAGGGGTTTTGCAGTGCCGTAGATTTCGCGCTGCAAAACCCCTCCACCATGCCGTTCCGGCATGGTCCCCCTCCCCTCGAAAACGAGGGGAGGACAGGTGCACCCCCCTCACGCGAACAGGCCGTGGAGGAACCAAGCGGGCGGCCCGCCGCGGTTGTCGCCTTCCAGGCCTTCGCGGAACAGCCAGTAGCGGCGGCCGGCGTCGTCCTCGACGCGGTAATAGTCGCGCAGGCGCGCGGTGGAGCGTTCGCGCCACCATTCGGGCGCGATGCGTTCGGGGCCTTCGGACCTGGCGACGATGTGGGAGAGCTTGCGCCACACGAAGCGGCGCGGCGCGCCTTCGGGGGTGGCGTAGAGGACGGACACGGGTTCGGGACGGTCGAGGAGGCGGATGGGGCGGGGGACCCCGCGGATTTCGTTCGTCCCGAGTGCAAACGAGGGGCGTTCCGGCTGAGTTTTCGCGCCCCTCGTTTTCACTCGGGACGAACGGGTGTTTCCGTCCGCTTTCAAGGCGGGCTGCCAGGCCACCCCGCGTTCGGGGATGTGGCTTTGCACAGGCGCGGGACGGCGCACGCGGTCGGGGCCGAGCCTGGCGCTGAGGCGGTCGACGAGGCGGGCGAGGAGGGCGTCGCCGCCTTCGCGTTCGAGCAGGTGGACCTGCGCATCGTCCAGCGGCTCGTGCCGTTCGGCGTCGAGGACCACGGCGTCGAAGCCGAAGCCCGCGTCCAGCGTTTCGAGCTTGCCATCGAACAGGCGGTGGAGGTGCGCGGGGTCGCGCATCGCCCGCGCAGTGCCGGCGGCGACGCTTTCGACGCCGCCGTCGACGCGGAACCCGTCGAAGCGGACGCGGCGGAAGCCCAGCCCACGGGTTTCGAGTTCGGCGCACAGCGCGCCTGCCATTTCGCGCAACAGCTCCTCCAGGATCGCGACGTGAGTGATGGGTTCGGTGACGCGGCGGACGACGCGCACGGGCGGCTCGCGCCGCACGGGGGCGATCGGCTCGTCGAGGCGGCCCATCGCCTGGTCGAGGCGGAGCAGCGGGTTGGCGCCAAGCGCATCGGTGGCAAAGCGGCGGGCGAGCGCGAGGCGGGGGACGGCGGCGAGCTGGCCGACCGTCTTGAGGCCGAGCCGTTCGAGCAGCAGCACGGCGTCGGCATCGAGCCGCAGGGAGCGCACGGGCAGGGGGGCGAGCCGGGCGGCGAGCATTGGCGGGTGCGCGATGTTCAAGGCCTTGCGCGCGTGGCGGGCGAGCGCCCAGGCGGCGCCGATGGTGGGCGCAACCGCGATCCGCGCCGCAAAGCCGCCGGCGCGCAGGCGCTGCGCCATGTCGCGGAGCAACGCCGCCTCGCCGCCGAACAGGTGCGCGGCGCCCGTGACGTCGACGAGCAGGCCGTCCGCATTGTCGGTCGCGGTCCAGGGCGACCAGCGCTGCGCCCACAAGGCCAGGCGGGTGAGCGTGGCGGCGTCGCCCCGGGGATCGGCGGGTTCGGCGATCAGTTCGGGGCAGATCGTGCGCGCGTCGGTGAGCCGCTGGCCGGGGCGCAGGCGCGCCTCCCGCGCGGCGGGGTTGAGCGCGGCGAGGACGAAGCCGTGCGCGCCTTCGGCGACCAGCGCGAAGGGTTGGTCGGGCGCGGGTGCATCAGGCGCTTGCGTGTCGGACGGGGGCGTGTCGGACGGGGGCGTGTCGGGCGGGCGCGCGTCAGGCGCGCCTGCGGTTTGCCTCAGCCAATTGTCCATCGCCAGGTGCGGCAAGAAGACGGAGACCATCCGTTTCATGCGCGACATCCCAGCGGCCGGGATGAGCCCCGCGCGCCTTGAACAGCTCCAGCGTCCAGGCGGGCGCGCCGGGGGCCAGCGCGTCGTGCGGGTGCGGGGGCGAGGGGCGGCTGGACGCGTGCCAGCGCATGCGCGCGCCGCTGAGATTGGGCGCGGCGCCGAAGAGCAGCAGCAGCGCCGGCACGCCGCCGCGTTCGGCCGCCACCGCCAGCCGCCGGGTGGCGGTGAAGTCCAGCGCCTTGGGGTTGCCCCAGATTTCGCCGACCACGGCGGACAAAGCGGCGCATTTCAGCCCTTCCTCCATCGCCCAGAGCGCGGCGCGGGCATCGCGCGCCTCGACATGGATGAAGGGCGCGTCGATGCCGCGGACGAAGGGGCGGCCGGCCTCCAGGATCGACATGCGGTCCTGCACCCAGAGCAGGGGCTTGTTCCCCGCGACCTGCGCCAGCGCAAAGCCGACGGGTCCCGCGTCGCGACCGCCGCCGGCGAAGATTTCGCTGAACGTCGCGGCTCCGGGCAGCGGCACGGGCCCAGGCAGCGGCACGGGCGACGCGTGCGGGTCCTGCGGAGGCCCCGGCACAGGGACTGGCGCGGCAAAGCGAGGGCGCAGGTGGGTGACGGGCATGGCACGACTCAGAACGACTCTGTTCCTATTTTGTTCTAAGTGGACCGGAGGCCGTCCGGGAGTCAAACCGGGTTGCGGCAGTCGCTCGGAACCCGCACATGGAAGGCGAGGAGACGGCAATGCAGAATGCCACGGTCATCCATGCACGCGAACTCCGACGCGGGATGACTGCGCCCGAACTCAAGCTCTGGCGGGAGCTGCGGCTTCGCCCCGACGGCCTGAAGTTCCGCAGGCAGCACCCTGTCGGGCCGTATGTGCTCGACTTCTACTGTCCGGCCGCACGCGTGGCGATCGAGGTGGACGGCGCGGCGCATGGCATGGGGGACCAGCCGCGCAGGGATGACGAACGGACCCGATGGCTTGCCGCGCAGGGCATTCGCGTCGTCCGCGTTGCCGGCGTGGATGTGTCGCGGGATTTTGATGCAGCTTATCGGATGATCCTTGCGGAATGCGCGCTGCAAAACCCCTCCACCGCTTCGCGGTCCCCCTCCCCGCGCTTCGCGCAGGGAGGAAGGGGTGCGTCCTCCCCGGCGCAAGCCGGGGAGGGGGACCATGCGCAGCATGGTGGAGGGGTTTTGCAGCCGACCATCCTCTACGACTACCACCGCTCCTCCGCCGCGTATCGGGTGCGGATTGCGCTGAACCTCAAGGGCATTCCCTACCGCAGCGTTCCCGTCAGCCTCATCGCCGGCGAGCAGAAGGCGGACGCGTACCGCGCGATGAACCCGCAAGGGTTGGTGCCGACGCTGGAAATCGATGGCCAACGGCTGACGCAAAGCGTCGCGATCATTCAGTATCTGGACGCGGCGTATCCGCTGCCGCCGCTGCTGCCGTTCGAGGCGGCGGAGCGCGCGGCCGTGCAGGCGATGGCGCTGACGATCGCGTGCGACATCCACCCGCTGAACAATCTGCGCGTGCTCAAATACCTGTCGGGGCCGCTGGGGCAGGCGCCTGTGGTGCGGGACGACTGGTATCGGCATTGGGTGGGCGAAGGCTTTGCGGCGCTGGAGGCGATGGCGGTTCGCCAAGCCGGCCAGTTCCTGTGGGGCGATGCGCCGACGATGGCCGACGTGCTGCTGGTGCCGCAGATGTACAATGCGCGGCGGTTCGACGTGAAGCTGGACGCATATCCGACGCTCTTGCGCGCCGACGCCGCCGCCTGCAGTCTCCAACCGTTCGCGGCGGCGCATCCGGACCGGGTGGCGCCCGCAGCCTGAAGGAGATGACCATGAGCCGAGTGGACGCGATGAGCCGGGGCATGGACGCGGCTCCGCTGGAAAGCGTCGCCGTGCCGTCGCTGGAGGGCAAGGTCGGCGCGGAGGAGTGGAAGATCCGTGTCGACCTCGCCGCCGCATACCGGCTGGTCGCGCATTACGGGTGGGACGACATCATCTTCACGCATCTGTCCGCGCGGGTGCCGGGGCCCGAGCACCATTTCCTGCTCAACCCGTACAATCTGATGTTCGAGGAAGTGACCGCGTCGAGCCTGGTCAAGGTGGACATGCAGGGATTGCCGGTGGAGCCGACGCCGTTCGTCACCAACCCGGCGGGGTTCACGATCCATTCGGCGATCCACATGGCGCGCCCCGACGCGATGGCGGTCATGCACCTGCACACGCCCTACGGGCAGGCGGTGTCCGCGCATGCCGACGGGCTGCTGCCGATCACGCAAACCGCGATGCTGGTGCGTGGCGACATCGCGTTTCACGACTATGAAGGCGTGGCGGTGGACCTCGACGAGCGGGAGCGGTTGGTGGCGAACATCGGCGACAAGGGCGCGATGCTTTTGAGGAACCACGGCACGCTGGCGGTGGGCGGCACGGTGGGCGAGTGCTTCATCAAGCTCTATTATCTGGAGCGGGCGTGCGAGGCGCAGATCCATGCGCTGTCGGCGGGCCCCGGGGCGCTCAACACGCCGCCGCAGGGCGCGCCGGAGGTGACGGCGGAGCAGGGCAAGTACGGGTTGAAGCTTGTCGCCAATGCGCTGGCGTGGCCGGCGTTGCTCAGGAAGGCGTACCGGCTGGATCCGAGCTTTGCGACGTAAGTCCGATCGGAAAGCCCTAAACCGTTCGGGCTGAGATTGTCGAAGCCCTTCCTTCTTCCTGCCCCGGTAAAAAGAAAGCCCTTCGACGGGCTCAGGGCGAACGGTATCGGTTCATATCGGCCGGATAGAACGCTAGCGTGGCCCGATGCCCTCGCGCAGCAGGCGGTTGGCAGTGGCGCTGACCTCCGCGGTGGGCACGTCTTCGTCCCAGACGCCGTAGCGTAAGCCCAGGAAGACGTTCATGCCGACGATCGCCCAGGCTTCGACCTCGCCGATGCCGGGGCGGACTTCGCCGCGGGCGGCGGCGGCGCGCAGGCGGGCGGTGATGCGGTCCACCGTGCTGGCGTAGTGGCGGCGGTAGCCGTCGCTGTCGACGAATTCGGCCTCGTCGATGATGCGGTAGATCTCCTTGTGCGCGCGCACGAAGTCTAGGAATGCCGCGAGCCCCGCGCCTTCGCCGGCGAGGGCGTCGGGCGCGGCTTCGACATGGGGGCGGACGGCGTCGGCGACGCGGACGGACATGTCGGTCACCAGCGCCTGGAACACCGCCTCCTTGGAGTCGAAGTAGGTGTAGAAACTGCCCAGCGCGACGCCGGCGCGGGCGGTGATGCGGCTGATCGACGCGCCCTGGAATCCGCGCTCGCCGAACTCGGCGCCGGCGGCGTCGAGTATGGCGCGCAGCGTGCGCCGGCCGCGGTCCGTGCGTGGCGATTTCGCCACGGTTGATGCCGATTTCGTGTCCGTGCGCGTCGCCATGGCCGATCCCCCTTGACCAGAGTTGAATGGTGGTTCAACTTTCAACTCCATAGCCGGGGATTTGCCGCAAGCCAACAGGCTGTGGCGGCTGACACAAGGGGAGAGAGATCGATGAGGATCACGACAGGACAGCGGCGGAACTGGCTGGGCACGGCCGCCGTGTTCGCGCTGGGCGCGATCGCCGCGCCGGCTGCCGCGCAGGGCGTGGAGGAGCAGGCCGCCGACGCCAACGCCCAAACGACGCCCGGCGCGTCGATGATCGACCAGCCCGTCGACGAAGAGATCGTCGTCACCGCGCGCCGGCGCGCGGAAAGCCTGCAAGACGTGCCGATCGCGCTGACCGTCTATTCGGGCGAAGCGCTGGAGCGGGGCGGCGCGGTGGACATCACCGACATTTCGGACACGACGCCCAACGTCACGCTGGAGGTGTCGCGCGGGTCCAACACGACGCTGACCGCGTTCATCCGCGGCGTCGGCCAGCAGGACCCGGTCGCCGGGTTCGAGCAGGGTGTCGGATTGTACCTGGACGACGTGTTCATCAACCGGCCGCAGGCGGCGGTGCTCGACATCTACGACGTGGAGCGGATCGAGGTTCTGCGCGGGCCGCAGGGGACGCTGTACGGACGCAACACGATCGGCGGCGCGATCAAGTACGTGACGCGGCGGCTGAACAAGGACGATCCGACCTTTTCGGCGCGCGCCAACCTTGGCACCTACAAGCAGGCGGATCTGATCTTGAGCGCCAGCGCGCCGTTGAACGACGCGGTGCGCGTCGGCGCGTCGGTCGCGAGACTCAGCCGAGGAGGCTTCGGGGACAACCTCAACCTGCGCGGCGTCGAGAACTACAACCGCGACATCTACGCCGCGCGCGGCACGATCGAGGTGGAAGCGCCGGGCGGGTCGTTCTTTCGCTTTTCGGGCGACTACACGCGCGACAAGTCGGACCCGCGCAACGGCCACCGGCTGATCCCGGGCCTGGTCAGCGGCGCGCCGGTGCTGCGGGATGTGTACGACACGCGCGCCGGGCTCAACACGCCCGAGCAGGACATCGAGTCCTATGGCGGCGCGTTCAACGCCGAGTTCGCGATCTCCGACGCGCTCAAGGTCCGCAACATCCTGGGCTACCGCAAGGACCGGTCGGAAACGCCGATCGACTTCGACGCGCTGCCTGCGGCGGACGTCGACGTGCCCGCGATCTACGCTAACGAGCAGATCTCCAACGAGCTGCAGCTGCTCTACGAAGGCGACCGCTTCCAGGGCCTGCTCGGCGCCTATGTGCTCGACGCGGAGTCGGAGAACATCTTCGACGTCGTGCTGGCCACCACCGCGCCCGCCGCGCTGCCGGGGCTGACCGCATCGACGTTCGGCAACGTCAACACGCGCACCTATGCGCTGTTCGGCGACGTGACGTTCGACATCACCGAGCAGCTCGCCGTGTCGGTGGGCGGGCGCTACACGATCGACAAGCGCGAGGCGGTGGTGATCCGCCGCAACCTGCTGCGCGGCGCGTCGCCGCAGCTTGGCGGACTGCCCGACGCCGGGCGGCAGCTGGGGGCGCTGACCTCCGATTTCCGCGGCAAGGAGACGTTCAAGGAGTTCACGCCGCGCGCGTCGATCACCTTCAAGCCCAACGACGACAACACAATCTACGCGAGCTATTCCAAGGGCTTCAAGGGCGGCGGGTTCGACCCGCGCGGCCTGTCCACCGCGGCCCCCGACCTGAACGCCAACGGCACACGCGAGGCGGCGGAGATCTTCGACTACTTCCTGTTCGAACCCGAAAAGGTTGACAGCTACGAAGTAGGCTACAAGGCGTCGTTGTTCGACCGGCGGCTGCGCTTCGCGCTTGCCGGCTTCTACGCCGATTACAAAGACGTGCAGGTGCCGGGATCGGTGGGCGCGGTGATCAACGGCGTGCCGACGTTCGTGGGCGTCACCACCAATGCCGGCGCGGCGACGTTCAAGGGGGTGGAGGCCGAGGCTTCGGCAACGCTGGCGCGCGAGTTCGCAGGGCCAGGATCGCGGCTCAACCTGGCGGGCACGCTGGGCTATATCGACGCGCAGTATGACGAGTTCATCACCTTCGTTCCCGGCCGCGGACCGGTGGACGTGGCGGACAACCCGCGCATCCAGAACACGCCCAAGTGGACGACATCGGCGACGCTGGACTTCAGCGTGCCCGTCGGCGGCGGCGACCTGGGGGCGAGCACGACCTATTCGTACCGGAGCAAGACGTTCCAGTTCGAAACCCCGAGCCCGTTCCTGGACCAGAAGGGCTATTCTCTGCTCGACGCCAACATCGTCTACAGCTTCGCGGGCGACCGGTTCACGTTCGGGCTGCACGGCAAGAACCTGTTCGACAAGCAGTACAAGACGTCGGGCTACCAGTTCCTGCTGGCCGATCCGGTCACCGGCGTGCCGCTCCGCACGGCGGCGGGCGCGGTGCGGCCGAGCCTGGGGACGGAGGGCGTGGTGACGGCGTTCTACGGCAATCCACGGCAGCTGTTCGCAAGCTTCGGGGTGAAGTTCTAAGGGCTGCACCCCGGCGAAGGCCGGGGTCCAGACGTGGTTTGTCAGGCTGGGCCCCGGCCGCAGTTCATGCTGAGCGACGCCGCAGGCGGCGCCGTAGGGCCGGGGAACAGGTAAGATGGATTCTCAGGTAAGATCCACCCGCACCACCGGCCGCGGTACGCTGCTGGCAATGCTGCTGATCGCGTACAGCTTCAACTTCGTCGACCGGCAGATCGTCGGCATCCTGGCAGGTCCGATCAAGGCGGACCTCCGCCTCACCGACACGCAGCTGGGGCTGCTAGGCGGGCTGGCGTTCGCGTTGCTGTATACGGGACTGGGCATACCGGTCGCGCTGCTCGCCGATCGCAAGGGGCGGGCCAGGGTGATCGCGGTCAGCCTGGCGGTGTGGAGCGGGTTCACGGCGCTGTGCGGCGCGGCGAACAGTTTCTGGCAATTGTTCCTGTGCCGGCTGGGCGTGGGCGTCGGCGAGGCAGGCGGCGTGGCGCCGTCCTACGCGCTGATCGCCGACAGCTTTCCGCCCGAACGGCGGGCGCGGGCGCTGGCGATCTTCTCGCTCGGCATCCCGCTGGGGTCGGCGGCGGGCGTGCTGTTCGGCGGCACGATCGCCGCCAGCGTCGGGTGGCGCAGCGCGTTCCTGTGGGTCGGGCTGGCTGGCGTGGCGTTCGCGCCGGTCTTCTGGTGGCTGGTGCGCGATCCGCCGCGCGTCCACGACGCGCCGCCGGCGCCGCCGGTGCGTGAAGTTTGGCGAAGTTTGAAGAACAAGCCGAGCTTCTGGCTGCTGGCGTTCGGCGCCGCGTCGAGTTCGATGCTGGGCTACGGCGTCGCGTTCTGGCTGCCGCAGCTGCTGCAGAGGAGCTTCGGGCTCGATCTTGTGCAAACTTCGCAGTTCTACGGCGCGATCCTGCTGATCGGCGGCGTCGCGGGGGTGTTGCTGGGCGGCTGGCTGGGGGACCGCGCGGGGGCCAAGGACAAGGCGGGTTATGCGCGGTTGCCGGCGATCGCGTTCTTGGCTGCCGTGCCGTTGTACGCGCTGGCGATCTACGGCGGCAGCGCCACGGTCGCCTTTCCGCTGTTCGTGCTGTGCCAGGCGCTGGCCTATATCTGGCTGGGGCCGGTGATCGCGGCGGTGCAGCACCTGGTGCCGCAGCCGATGCGCGCGACCGCGTCGGCGGTGTTCCTGTTCGTCAACAACCTGATCGGGATCGGCGCGGGGACGCTGGTGATGGGCGCTTTGTCCGATGTGCTGACGCCGCGGCTGGGCGACGAGGCGCTGCGCGTGTCGATGCTGGTGAGTTTGAGCTTCTACCTGGTGGCGGCGGCGCTGATGTGGCTGGCGAGCCGGAGGCTGGCGCGGGATTGGGAGGAATAGCTGTCCTCCCCTGCTTTCGCAGGGGAGGGGGACCATGCGAAGCATGGTGGAGGGGTTTTGCAGCGAGCAATCCTCGGCGCTGCAAAACCCCTCCACCATCCCGCTTACGCGGGACGGTCCCCCTCCCCGCGAAACGCGGGGAGGACAGGTGCGTCACTCCGCCGCCACCGTTATCCTTTGATCCTGCATCTCGACCAGCTCGGCCGCGAACCACTTCACCGTGGCGGCCAGCCCTTCCTCCAGCGGCACCTTGGGGGACCAGCCGAGCAGTTCCTGCGCGCGGGAGATGTCGGGTTTGCGGCGGCGGGGGTCGTCGATGGGGAGGTCGACATGCACGGGCGCGGCGTGGGCGCCGGTCAGGCGCAGG
>DASQNO010000058.1:0-6059 GCA_035644935.1 Sphingomonadaceae bacterium | reverse complement strand
CAAGTACACGGGAGCTTGGCGTTAGGCGACCGGCTCTTCATCAAGAAGTCGACGTCCGCGACCCTTGGGTCCCGGCTTCCGCCGGGATGACGAGGAGCGCGCCTACCCCTCGCCCAGCCCCGCCGCGTAACGCTGCCGAAGATCGTCCAGCGGCACCAGCTTGCCGCCCTCGCGCACATGCCAGAACGTCCACCCGTTGCACGACGGCGCTTCCTGGCACGCGGCGCCCACCTGGTGGATCGATCCGGCGCGCGTCCCGCCCTTGTCCGCCTTCATCTCCACGGATGCGTCGGCGCGCACCCGCGCCTTCCACCGGCCCTTGACGTCGGTCAGCGTCGCGCCCGGCAGGATCAGCCCAGTCTCGATCAGCGCGCCGAACGGCACGCGCGGCGTCGACTTCTTCTCCTGCATCGTCTCGATCGCGCTCTCGTCCAACGGCAGGGTCGATGCGATCCGCTCCTCGGCTACGGCGCAGTATTTCTCTTCCTTTTCGATCCCGATCCACTTGCGTCCCAGCCGTCGCGCCACCGCGCCCGTTGTGCCTGTGCCGAAGAAGGGATCCAGCACGACATCGCCCGGCTGCGTGCACGCGAGCAGCACGCGGTAGAGCAGCGATTCGGGCTTCTGAGTCGGGTGCGCCTTGTGGCCGCTGCGCTCCTTGACCCGCTCGCCGCCCGAACAGATCGGCAGCAGCCAGTCCGACCGCATCTGCAACTCGTCGTTCAGCGCCTTCATGGCGCGATAGTTGAAGTGGTAGCGGCTCCCCTCGCCTTTGGCGCACCAGATCAGCGTCTCGTGCGCGTTGGTGAAGCGGGTGCCGCGGAAATTGGGCATCGGGTTGGCCTTGCGCCACACGATGTCGTTTAGAATCCAGTAGCCTTGGTCCTGCAGCGCCGAGCCGACGCGGAAGATATTGTGGTAGCTGCCGATCACCCACAGCGTGCCGTCGTCCTTAAGCACGCGCCGCGCCTCGCGCAGCCAGGCCTTGGTGAACGCGTCGTAGTGCGCGAAGCCGTCGAACTTGTCCCATTCGTCGTTGACCGCATCGACCAGGCCGCCTTCGGGCCGGAACAGGTCGCCGCCCAGCTGCAGATTGTACGGTGGGTCCGCGAAGATCATGTCCACGCATTTGTCGGGCAGCGCGGCCATCTCAGCGATGCAATCGCCGCGGATGATGCGGTCCGTCGCCAGCGCCGGCGGCGGCGCGCACGTCTCCTTCTCGACGCGCTGGAAAACGCTCATCCGGTAAGTCCCCCTGTTGCGGGCGAGACTGAGTCCTCGGACTCACCGGGTCAAGCGGCGTGGTTAACGCCCTGCATCGAGGGCCGAGCTCGACCGGGTCGATGCTCCTCATCCACCACAGCATCTTGAGTCCGCGCGCGGGTCAGCCCGCTACAACTAGTGGCTGTGACTCAAAAGACTCACGGGCGCGAAGTTGCGCGGCGACCGGCGCGAAGCTGCGGCGATGGGCGGCGCACGGCCCCAGTTCGGCCAGCGCGCGGCGGTGGTCCAGCGTCCCGTATCCCTTGTTGCGCGCCCAGCCGTAGCCGGGATGCACCGCGTCCAGTTCGACCATGATCCGGTCGCGCGTGACCTTGGCCACGATCGAGGCGGCGGCGATCGACCGGCATCGCGCGTCTCCCCCGATGATCGCCTTCGACGGCCGCTCCCAGCGCGGGCAGGCGTTGCCGTCCACCAGCACGGTGGCGGGGTCGACGCCCAACGCTTCCACCGCCCGCGCCATCGCCAGCATGCGCGCCCAGTAGATGTTGAGCGTGTCAATTTCCTCGACCGAAGCGATGCCGACCCCGACCGCCGCGACTTCGCGCAACCGGCCGTAGATCGCCTCCCGCGTCCCGGCGTCCAGCACCTTTGAGTCATCGATGCCGCGCGGGAATTTGGCGCGGTCGAGGATCACCGCCGCCGCCACCACCGGCCCCGCCAGCGGACCGCACCCCGCCTCGTCGACTCCGGCCAGCGGCTCAGGGTGCATACGTTCGATCTTAAAGCAGGGCCGCGTCATGGACCTTCGTTAACCATCCCGCCGCCGACGCGCCACGGTGGAAAGCGCCTGTTTTCGCCTGCGAAGTAGAGGCACAGCCGGTTGCCCGCCGGATCGCGAAGCCGGGCCTCCCGCCACAGCCAGCTCTTGTCGGTCGGCAAGGTATCGAAAAACAGACCGGCGGCCTGGGCACGCTCCACCCAAGCGTCGAGCTCGGCGCTTTCTAAGTAGATCAATGCGTCGCCGACCTGTTCGTCCGTCCCCACATGGAAGGAGAGCGTCGCCCCGCCCGCGCATTCGAAGCGGGCGTATCGCGGCGGTGCATCGACAATCTGCGTCAGGCCCAACGCGCGGTAGAAAGCCGCCGACGCCCCGTAGTCGCGAGCCGGCACCGTCACCTGGTTGAGGTTTGGGTGCCCCGACGAGGCCGCGGCGTGCCCCATGGGCCCGTTCCCGGCGCCCAGGCCCGGCGCCGCCAGCATAGCTTCCCGAACGAACAACCGCGCGCGTTGCACGCTCGCGGCCAGATCACGCCCTTCCGCGAGGCCGACGGCGACGGCGCTCGCCAGCGTGCATCCCGTCCCGTGCGTGTGCCGCGTTTCAATGCGTCCTGCGGACCAACGCGTCTCCGTCCCGTCCGAGGCGAACAATATATCCTCCACCACATCCCCAGGACGGTCCCCGCCCTTGGCCAGCACCGCCGCGCCGGTTTCCCGCGCCAGACGCGCCGCATCGCCGCCGAGCGTCCGCAGTTCGGCCGCGTTCGGCGTCGTGACTGTAGCGAGCCGCATCAGCCGCCCGAACGCCGCCACCGTGGCCTCGTCCGCGAGCACCGATCCGCTGGTGGCGACCATCACGGGATCGAACACGACGGGCACGCCGATCAGAGTTTCGACCCGGTCGGCGACCGCATGCGCCACCTCCGCAACTCCCAGCATGCCGATCTTCACCACATCGACGCCAATGTCGCCGACCACCGCGTCGATCTGCGCCAGCACCATGTCCACGGAAACCGACATGACCGCATCGACGCCGACCGTGTTCTGCGCCGTGATCGCGGTAATCGCGGTCATCGCATGACCGCCCATCATCGTGACGGTTTTGATGTCCGCCTGGATGCCCGCGCCTCCGCCCGAGTCCGAGCCTGCGATGATGAGGATGCGAGGGGTCGTTCTCAACGTTCGTCCCGAGCGTAGTCGAGGGGCGTCCGGGTCAGGTTCAGCGCCCCTCGACTTCGCTCGGGACGAACGTGTTTGCGAGCCTGCGTGCGCGTCACGCCGCCTGCCTCACCGCCTCGCAGATCTGCTCCACGACCTCGCCCACCATTGTCTCGTTCTCGCCCTCCGCCATAACGCGGATCAGCGGTTCGGTGCCCGACTTGCGGATCAGCAGCCGGCCCGTACCGGCCAGCCGCGCCTCGCCGTCGGCGATCGCCTTGCGAACGCCGTGCGCCTCAAGCGGCTGCCCGCCCGCAAAGCGAACGTTCTTGAGAAGCTGTGGCAGCGGATCGAAGAGATGGAGCAATTCGCTCGCGGGCCGGCCGCTGTCGACCAGGGCGGCCAGCACCTGCAGCGCGGCGACAAGGCCGTCGCCGGTGGTCGCGTAGTCGGACAGGATGATGTGCCCCGACTGCTCACCGCCGACGTTGAAGCCTTTGGCGCGCATCGCCTCCAGCACGTGCCGGTCCCCGACCTGCGTGCGCAGCAGCGTCAGGTCCTCGCCCTGCAGGAAGCGCTCGAGCCCCAGGTTGGACATCACCGTGGCGACGATGCCGCCGCCGTGCAGCAGGCCGCGCCGGGCCCAGCTCGTGCCGATCAGCGCCATCAGCTGGTCGCCGTCGACCACCCTGCCCTTCTCGTCGACGATGATCAGCCGGTCGGCATCGCCGTCTAGCGCGACGCCGACATGCGCGCCTTCGGCGACGACGCGCGCCGCGAGTTGCGCGGGCGCGGTCGACCCGCAATCGTCGTTGATGTTGGTGCCGTTGGGCGACACTCCGATCGCGACGACCTCCGCGCCCAGCTCCCAAAGCGCGGCGGGCGCCACCTGGTAAGCCGCGCCGTTCGCGCAGTCGACGACCACCTTGAGCGAATCCAGCCGCATCTCGGCCGGAAACGTCGACTTGGCGAAGTGGATATAGCGCCCACGCGCATCCTCGATCTTGCGGGCGCGGCCGATCGCGTCGGATGCGGCGAGTTCGGGCGGCTGTTCCAGCCGCGCCTCGATCGCCGCCTCGTCGGCGTCCGACAATTTGTAGCCGTCAGGTCCGAACAGCTTGATGCCGTTGTCGTAATAAGGGTTGTGGCTGGCGGAGATCATCACGCCCAGGTCCGCGCGCATCGACTGCGCCAGCATCGCCACGGCCGGCGTCGGCATCGGTCCCACCATCACGACGTCCATACCAACGCTGGTGAAGCCGGAGATCAGCGCCGATTCCATCATGTAGCCGGACAGTCGCGTGTCCTTGCCAATAACGACGCGGTGCCGGTGGTCGCCGCGCACGAAGTGGGCGCCCGCCGCCTGACCCACCCGCTGCGCCATCTCGGCGGTCATCGGATGCGTGTTTGTGCGCCCCCGAATGCCATCGGTGCCGAAGAATTTGCGTGCCATTGTTGCGGTCCCACTCGAAATGAAGGCGGCCTTACCGCGACGGCGCAGGCGAGGCAAAGCGGGTGCCCGGAGCGCTGCTTGACTCGCGCGGGCCAAAGGCGTGTCAGGCTCCGGTTCTCCGGGGGGATGACACATGGTTGGCAGATTCCTGACGAGCGCCGCGGTCGTGCTGGCGCTTTCCGCATGTTCGTCGCGGCCGCGCGAGTTCGTCGCGACGCCCGCATCCCAGCCAGCCGACAGCGTGAAATTCGCGGCGGATCACGAAAGCTGCCGTATCTTCGTCGCGCAGGGCGTCCGCTCCGGCTTCGGCGCGCGGCTCGCCTCGGGCGGTGCCGGCGTTGCGGCGGGGGTCGGCGTAACGGCCGCGGCGGTCGGGGGCGCGGCTTCCAGCAGCGCCTTGGGCGCGGCGGCGGCGGCAAGCGCGGCAACCGTGATGCTGCCCGTGTTCGGCATCGCTGCAGCCTGGGGTGTGGCCAAGGCTCAAAAGGCGAAAAAGGAACGGGACGTCAGAAAAGCGATGCAGGCTTGCCTGTTCGAACAGGGGCACGAGGTCGCCGGCTGGGAAGTCGCGCCCAAACGGAAGAAGTAGCGGGCGGACCGCATTCCCGCACATTCTTTTGACTTGGCAAGCGGGGCCGATATGCCGTTCGCCATGTCCCAGCCCGTCCGCGTCCTCCTCGCCCTCGTCCTGGGCCTGGCCCTAGGGATCGTCTCCGCGTCGAGCGGGGGCGCATGGGTGGACGGCGCGATCTCCGTCGCGGAGCCGATCGGCACAGCCTGGCTGAACGCACTGCGCATGACCATCGTGCCGCTCGTCACTTCGCTGCTGATCGTCGGCATCGCCACCACCGCGGAGGCGGCGAACGCCAGTCGGCTGGCCGGGCGCTCGCTGGCGATCTTCATCGTCTGCATCTGGACGTCGGCGGCTCTGGCGGCGCTGCTGACACCGCTGTTCCTTCAGATCCTTCCCTTGCCCGTGGAATCCGCGGGCGCGCTGCGTGCCGCGCTCAGCCAGGCGACGCAGCCGACGGCCGAGGTGCCGGGCATCGCCGACTTCCTAGGATCGATGATCCCCACCAACCCGATCGCGGCCGCGGCCAACGACGCCATCCTGCCGCTGATCGTGTTCACCACGGTGTTCGCCTTCGCGCTGCTCCGGCTGCCGCGCGAACCTCGCGAACAGCTTACCGGCTTCTTCCGGGCGGTCGCGGACGTCATGCTGGTGATCATCGGCTGGGTGCTCTGGCTGGCGCCGATCGGCGTCTTTGCGCTCGCCTTCGTGGTCGGCGCGCGGGCGGGCGGAGCTGCGTTCGGCGCGCTGCTCCACTACATCGTCATCGTCTCCGCGGTCGGCGTCGTCATCTGGATGCTCGCCTACCCGCTGGCCGTGTTCGGCGGTCGCGTACCGCTCGGCCGCTTCGCGCGCGCCGTCGCGCCCAGCCAGGCG
>DASQNO010000057.1:0-69771 GCA_035644935.1 Sphingomonadaceae bacterium | reverse complement strand
GCATCAGGTCCGGGCGGGTAGCCAATGGCGCCCGATGAGCGACACCACGCGCGATCCTATCATTGCCGCCCGTAGCCCCCTCCCCTGGCCAAGCTGGCAGCGGAGCGAGGATTATTATACCGAAGGTTCGCTGGTCTGGCTGGATGTGGACACGCGCATTCGCGAGTTGTCGGGCGACAGCCGTTCGCTGGACGATTTCGCGCGGCTCTTCTTCGGCGGGGAGGAAGGCGTCTGGATCACCAACACCTACACGTTCGCCGACGTCGCCGGGACGCTCGGCGAGATCGTGCCCTTCGACTGGTCCGCATTCTTTGCCGAAAAGCTGGACCGGACCACGACGGAAGCCCCGCTCGGCGGCCTAGAGCGAGGGGGTTATCGCCTCGTCTATCGCGACGCGCCCAGCGCTTACGAGACCAGCCGCGAGGCGGTTTTCGGAAAGACCAATCTGCTCTTTTCGCTCGGCCTGACGCTGTCGTCGGACGGCAAGGTCGGAGAAGTCCTCTGGGATGGTCCAGCGTTCCGCGAAGGGCTGACCGTCGGCGCGAAGATCGTCGGGGTGAACAGCCGGGCGTTCAGCACCGACGAGATCAAGCGTGCGGTCGCGTGCACCTCCCAGGGCGAGCCGATCGACTTGCTGGCGGAGGTCGGGAAACGGCACAAGGAAGTACGGATCGCGGGAGTGACCGGCCATCGCTTCCCGCATCTTGAACCCATCAAGGGCGCTCGGCCGCGGCTCGACGAGATCCTCAGTCCTCTTGCGGGATGATCCGGTGCTTAGCGCTCACGCGCGATTGCCGACGTTGCACGGGACGACCGGATGCGGCTCAACGTAGAGGCACGTCTCGCCTACCACATGCCGGCGCCCGCCGATGTCCTGCTGGCGATCGAGGCCGCGCCCACGGAGGAGCAGCGGCTGATCGACGACAGGCTGACGGTGAGCGGCGGTGGACCGTTGCGGACGGTGCCGGGGGACGACGGCATCGGCCGCCGCACCTGGACGCGCGCGCACGGGTCGTTCCTAGCCGAGTATCGCGGCACGCTGGACGTCGAGCGAACCCCGGAGTCGATCATCGGACTCCCGGCCGCGGATCGGCGGGACCTGCCGGCCCATGTCATCCCCTATTTATGGCCGAGCCGCTTTTGCGAGTCCGACCGGTTCGTCTCCTTCGTGGCCAAGCAGTTCGGCTCATTGGCCGGCGGAGCCAGCGTCGATGCCATGGCGCGGTGGATACGTTCCAACATTCATTACCAGATCAGATCGAGTAACGAGAAGACCAGCGCGTTGGACACGTTCGTGGCGCGCGAGGGCGTCTGCCGCGACTTCTCGCACGTCATGGCCGCGTTCGCCCGTGCCGCGGGAATTCCGGCGCGCCTCGTCTCGGCCTACGCCTGGCAACTCGAACCCCCCGATTTCCACGCGGTGGTCGACGTGTGGCTGGATGGCGGCTGGAGATTGGTTGACGCGAGCGGTCTTGCGCCCGTGGAAGGGCTGGTTCGCATCGCCGTCGGCCGCGATGCGACGGACGTGTCGTTCATGACGATCTTCGGCTACGCTCAACTGCTGGATCAGCGGTTCGGGTGACCCGCGTCGACGATGGCGCGATTGGTTGATTACGGACGGCGTACGCTGATCCCGCCCATCAGGCCTGAGCGACAGTTGCGCCGCAATGGTTGGCCGAGACGGACCTGCGCGGAACGCCCTTCGCTTCGGCGAGTTACGTTTTAACCAAATCGCGGAGATGAAGATGGCACAGAAAGGCGCAGGTGGAAGTCCCGGAGCAGTGACCAAGAAAGGCGGCGACGGTGCCAGCGGCAGCACCGGAACCGGACGCGGCGGCGGCGGCAAGAGCGGGAACAGCGGCAAGAAGGGCTGATGACTTCGTCATAGCGGGGATCGGGGATCGGCGCCGAATACGCCTGTCTATCCGGTTTTCTTCCTCCGCGATAATCGGCTCAGAATCTATCCGAATGACTTTCGTAATTTCTAGATTAGCACAGTTCAGTGGTTATCAAGGGTTAAAGTTCTAGCGGCGCCGACTTGCTAGTAAACATGATCGAACATCATGAGGCTGCTACGAATGTCAGGCGTTTACACAGCTTATTACGAGAACCCGGCTCGGAGGGAGTTTACGGGCGTTCCGGAACGGCGAGGTTCGTTGTCATCCGACGGCGCCGCGATCACCACATGACACCCGATGCCCTTGTTCGCGCTGCAGAACTGGATTTGGCCGCTTCGGCGGAGCCGTCGTTGAGCAAGGCCCAGCAACTCGCACAGCGAGCCGATCAGATGCGAGAGGCTCCTTCGCAGCCGGCGCAGAGTTATCGGCCGGTTTTTCACCTCTTCAGAAACTAGACGGTCGATAAACGAAGCTGCGGGCCAAGCGGCGGTTGGTGACCCGGCCTATGCCGTCGTGGCCCGGCTGCTCCTGAAAGCGGCTTGAGGCGCTATAACGGGCTTCCGCCGGCCAAGCTGATCCAGCTTCTGCATGTGCAGCGCCGCAAGCTGCGCGTGCGCGTCCGACACCTCAGGCTGATGCGCCCGGTAAGCGAAGTCTAACTCCGCCATGGCGCGCGACTGATGGTATTGCAGGTCATGTTCCATATTCTCGGCTTCCTCTCGTGGAAAGGATATCCTCCATCTCTCCGTGCTCTTCTCTGACTTAGATAAGGAACCTAAGGCCTTGAGCAGAATTCCTGTCGGCAGAGGTCAAGGTCGATTATCTTCCTTGAGCGTTCCGGCAGTTGCATGCGCCTAACCTTTTATAAGACGCCGCAGCCCATCCGAGGTTAAGCGCCCTGTTCTGAAGCCGGAGACTCGTGGCTTTTAGGAGCCTGTTGGTGAGCAGTAGAACTGCACAAAGCCTTGCACCGATGTTGCGCAAGCTTGAGTACTGGGCGTCGCTCAGCGAGGCGGACAGGGAGGCGCTTCTGGCGCTCCCACACACGCTCAAGAGCGTCGAACCCCACTACTACTTGGTGCGCGACATGGATCCCGTGACGCACACCTGCCTTTTGCGCAGCGGCATGGCGTACCGTCATAAGATCGTCGTGGACGGGGCGCGTCAGATCTTCTCGGTTCACATGGTCGGCGACTTCGTGGACCTGCACAATTGCATCACCGGCGAGGCGGACCACCACGTGCAGGCGCTGACGCCCTGCAACGTCGCTTTCATCCCACGCGAGGCGATCACCGCCATCGCGTTTGAGAGGCCGGCGGTCGGGCTGGCGTTGTGGTACGATACGCTCGTCGATTCAGCCATCTTCAGGGAGTGGATAGCCAATGTCGGCCGGCGCGACGCCAAGACGCGCCTGGCTCACCTCCTGTGCGAGTTCGCGCTGCGTCTCGACGCGGCCGGCCTTGGTCAGCAGACGAATTACCAGATCCCCATGACGCAGGATCAGCTTGCCGACTGCACGGGCCTGACGTCCGTGCACGTCAACCGGACGCTGCAGGTTCTGGGAAAGGAAGGTCTCATCACCCGCGAGAGGCGCTTCATCCGCATCACCAACTGGAAGAAGCTGGCCGAGGCCGCGGACTTCGACAGCCGCTACCTCCATCGCCCGACGCCGGCGGCGCTGGCCCGCGGCTAGAAGGTTTTCAGTGGCTGGACCGGTCCATGTCCCCGTGAAGCGTCAGGTACCGGTGGGTGATCTTCTCGATCGATTCTTCGCACCAGCGGGCCATCGCCTGCTCCTCGCGCAACGTCTCCTGCAGGGCCGTGATGCCGTCGCGAAATCCCGACGCCTCGGCCATGACGATCAGGGACTTGTAGCTAGCGATCTCGAAATTCTCGATCGCGCAGTTCGCAAAAGCGTTTTTCAGGATCTCGTCCTCGGCCATCGCGTGCGTGATCGCGGCCATGTTGCCCATGATCGCCAGCGCCGCGTCTTTGAGGCCGGACGGAGTTTCGCCAAATCCGCCGAGTATTTCGTCCAGGCGCACGATCTGGTTTTCGGTTTCGCGCCGGTGGAGGGCAAGCCGGTCGGCAACCTCGGGGAAGTTCTCAAGCCTGTCGAGCTGGCGATCGATGGCGTTCAAGGCCTGATGCTCGAGCGCGTGGGCATTACGAAGACCCGTCACGTAAACGGAGCGGACGGCATCAGGAGCGAGTTCGACCATGCGAGAGGTTCCCTTGTGAAGCAATCAGGCGGTGAGCCGCCTGCCTGTCGGGAACAACGCAAAACGGCCCCTCTTTCTCCCCATGCGGAGCCGTTTGTTCCACCTTTCCTGAGGCGAATACCGCGTGCCGGGACGGGGCGCTACGCGCCATTTGGCCCGTGGAGTCACCCGAGTTCCTGATCTGCACGGCTGTTTTTCTCATGGATTTCCAATCCTAGATTAGATCGGACCCGGCTCAGCTTTGTTAATTAAGCACGCTATCCCAATGGGATCGTCGCCGTGGCACGAACTCCGCGCGATGGCGAAACAGGAGAAACGGCTTCGGGTATGATCATATCCAGGCATCTTGCGAAACCTCGGGCCGACCCCCTGGCCCTTCGGCGGCATTCGGCGTTGCAAACCCCTCGCGAGGGGACGGTCGCGTTTGTCGAGTGCCGGGATCGGCTGGGGATGAGCGAGTTCAGAGGCGGCCAGTGGCGGGGCGGGGACGGCCTACCGCTTGGGTTCGAGCCGACGCATTGGACCGCCGCGGAAGGATCTCACGCCGGCGCAACGCTGCCGATCGAGGATCGCGAGACCGGGTCGTCGTGAGAAGGGGCTGACTTGCTTCGGCGGCGAGCCATCAGTGCCAGCGCCGTCATCCCGGCTGCAGATAGCAAAGCAGCGGCGCCCCACCCGAAACGCCGTTTCCGCCCCAGGCGCGTTTCCCGGCTTTCTCCCCGTTGCATACCGGGCAGTCTCTCCACGCCGTGCGAGGCCGCCGTCAACGCAGAACCCACCGCGCACAACGGAGCGGCAAAGCGGCCGGGACGCCGGAGGAGGCGGGCATCGACGCGGTCACGGCAGCGGTCGAGCAAAGCGAGCGGCAAAGCGGCCAGGACGTTTCCCGGCGGCCGGCGCGAAACGACCGGGTGCGCGCGAGTCGGTGCCGTCCGCCGCACAGCCTCCCAGGCGATACCCAACCGCCAAAGCTGCGCGCGTGACACCGCAGCTTGGAACCGCGGCAGCAGAATGTCCTCCTCGTCGCGGACGTCTTCCCACAGCAAACCGATGAGTTCTTCCAGCACCGGCCGCCGGTCGGGTGAGCCGGGCTGCAACGCCTCCAGCCGGGTTACCACCTCGTTGATCTGCTGGTGCTCGCGCTCGATGCGGAGCGTCAGTTCGTGACCGTCCGGCAGCACGCGCCGTATCGCAGGCCACAGCACCGTCTCCTCCGCATAAGCGTGAGGGAAGACCAGACGATATATATCGAGAAGCACGGCGTCCTGATCGGCTGGGCTGGCGATCGTAAGCCGGTGCAACAAGCGGTTGAGCTCAAGGTGGTCGCGTTTCTGAAGGCTGAGAACGCTGAAGCGCCCGCCCATTTCGGCGACCGTCTGCTCGGCGATTGACGTCACTCTGAAACCTCCAAGCCGCGAAGCCGAACACGTCGGCTTCTTCACCCCGCCGCCGATCGACGTACGAAGCAAGAAGACGGCTAAGAACAGGGAACCGCAAGGTGAGGTTCCGACCTGTTCGGGACACTATAATTTATATTAGTGTCTTCGATAGCGCCTGAGCTGAAGACGATCGATGACGCGTGCGGAATGCTCTGCGATGCGCGGACTCCATAAACTACCTTATACAGGTTAGTTCTTCACGTTTGCGCCGGAACTGGCCTTACGTAATTGCCGTTTCCTGCCATTCTCATGGGGCGACAGCTTGTGCTTACGTCCCGGACAACGACCTGGGAACGGAGCTTAGCCATGAACTCACTCGAGTTGTGGGGCGGGTACGAATGTACCGTCAACAGAGTCGGCGACGAATGGTTCGATCAAACGCCGCGAAGCGGGCATGAGCAACGCATCGGCGATCTGCAGCTCTTCGCCGGCCTGGGGGTGCGTTCGCTCCGCTACCCCGCCTTGTGGGAGCGGATCTCGCCCGACAGCCCGGACCGCCGGGACTTCCGCTGGAGCGATGAACGACTAGCCGAGTTGGACAGGCTGGGCATCAATCCGATTCTGACCCTTTGCCATCATGGAAGCGGACCGCGTTATACGAGCCTGATCGAGGACAGCTTCGCGCCAGGCCTGGCGGAGCATGCCGCGGCGGTTGCCGCGCGATACCCGTGGGTGCGAGATTACACTCCGGTCAACGAGCCTTTGACCACCGCTCGCTTCAGCGCGCTTTACGGCTTGTGGTACCCCCACACGAAGGACGAGCGCCTGTTCTGGGTCGCGCTTCTGAACGAGATCGACGCGACGCGGCTTGCGATGCGGGAGATCCGCAAGGTCAATCCGGACGCCCGGCTCATCCAGACCGACGACCTGGGGTTCTGCCACGCGACCGAGCCGCTCCAGCCCGAAGCCGATTTCCAGAACGAGCGGCGCTGGGTCGGCTGGGATCTGTTGTGCGGCACCGTGGTCCCCGGACACAAGCTGTGGGAGCGGATCGCAAGCTTCGGCCTCGCCGACCGCCTCCGGACGATCGCCGCCGACCCCTGCCCGCCCGATGTCATCGGCATAAACCATTATCTCAGCAGCGAGCGGTTGATGGACCATCGCGTCGAGCTGTACCCCCATCGTTCGGTCGCGGACCGCAAGGTCGCGCGTTTCCGGGGCGTTCCCAAAATCGACGTCGATGCGATCCGGCACCGGCAGGAAGGGGTGCTGGGTCTTCCCGCACTGATCGAGCAGGCCTGGCAGCGTTACGGCCGCACCATCGCGATCACCGAATGCCACAACGGCGCGACGCGCGAGGAGCAGGTGCGCTGGTTCATGCAGGTCTGGGAGGAAGCGGAGGAACTCCGCCGCCGCGGCGTCGACCTCTGCGCGGTGACCGCCTGGGCGTTGCTCGGCTCGCACGACTGGAACCGAATGGTGACGCGTTTCGTCGGCCACTACGAGACGGGCGTCTTCGACGTTCGCACCGGAACGCCGCGGCCGACGCTGCTGGCCTCCGTTCTGACGAGCCTGGCCGCGGGCCAGACGCCCTCGGTTCCCGAGGTCGCGGGGCCTGGCTGGTGGCGGCGGGAGTCGCGGCTGATCCATGCCGCGCCGCGATCCGGACCCGAATACGATATTGCGCTGGCGCCACCCGGCGCGGCGTACGCTAGGCCGCTTGCGATCGTTGGCGGCGAGGGAGAACTCGGCCGGTTGGTCGCCAGAGCCTGCGAGATGCGTGGCCTATGGTACGCCCGAGGTGGCGGCGACGCTTCTTGGTTGCGGCGGACGAAACCATGGGCCGTCGTAGACGCGCGCGATCCGGACGCCGTCTGCGGTATCGGAAAGCCCGGTATCGGTTGTTCCCGATCGGTCGACCTGCAAACAGTGTGCATCGCCGAGGGCATCCCGCTGGCCCATATCTCAGGTGCAAAGAGCAGGCGTTCGACGGGTGACGGGCCGGGCGCGCTCGAAGTCAGGACGGGATCGCTCTTCGTGCCCTGGGATCGCTCGGCCAGAGCCGTCGAAATCCTGGACGCGCTCGATGCCGGCCGACGCATCGAGATCGACGCCGGCGCGATGTGGAGCGGCGCTTACGGACCGGACGTGGTGGACGTCACGCTCGACCTTCTGCTCGACGGCATGACGGGCAATGTCGACGTGAACCCGGCGGCTGGGGTGACGGAGCTACAGTTCGCCCGCGCCCTCGCCGAGGTGGCCGACCGGAATGCCGGTCTGATCGTGGAGCGGGGCCGCCCGCCGTCGCCGCCACTGTTCGGCTGGACAGACAGCGCCTTCTATCTTCCGCCGCTGGAGACTGGGCTAGAGCGCTTCGTCCGTGAGGCGCGCGCCGCCCGGCTCCTCGGGGTTGCCGGAGTGGAAAGGCGGGAAGATGACGTACGCCTGGAAGCAGCATGACGTTGCTCTGCACAAGGGTGTGCTGTTAAACAAAGCCGTGGCGAACATCGTGGTCAGGCTCCGAGGCTTGGCCAGAGCAACTTCTGTTCGCAAGAACGTCATGCTGATCCCGCCCAGCATCACGTTACCCTTTCGCGCAGCGCTGTCCGCATTAGGAAAACGTCAGGTCAATACTGAGCACGGCGCGGCGAACTCCGCCCCGCCCACATAATCGGATTCGCAGGCTGGCGTCGGCGCAACTTGTGCCCGCGGATCGACACAGAAGACGGATCGCTGGTGGCTCGCGCGGCCAAGCGAACTGGCTGATCAGGGGTAACGTTCGGACTGCATCCCGACGATCTGATCTCCGCCGTTAGCCACGACGCCGTCAGGATGAAGTTTGAACAAACGTCCGTTGCGGCGTCTTGCGCAGCCGAAAGCAGCCATTTCGCTTTCCACCAGGAACGGCCGCCGGCCGCGTCGGCCCTCAGATGAAACGAAGGACCGCTACCGCAGATCGGCGCTCGAGAGCGAATTTCCGGCTTTCCACCACCCCGTGGAGCTTCCAAGATCGTTTGGGAGCCTCATTAGTAACCTCAGGTTCAAGATGGCCGGATGGCATGAGCTGGGCCCCGAAACCATTCACGAGCGTAGAAGGGCGTGGGCGATGGGACCGCTAAAAGCCGACCTTCTGAAGTTCCCAGTCAAGGAAATGTTGATCGCCGCTTCCGGCAAGCTCGCCCAATAGCATGCCGGCCTCCTCTGGGCCGCGCATATGGCGCAAGCCGCGCATGCTGTCTTAGCTCGCGGTTGCGGCGAGGCGGGCGCGGTCGTCCGGATGGAATCGCATCAATGCAATTACAGCCAGATGACCAAGAATGGGTCCGCCAAGAGTGACGGTTGCGATGCCGAGAGCGATGTCGGGCGCGGTCGCGCCGGGCGTCCGCGCATCAAAGCCGATCATCTGAAATACCCAAAAGCTTAAACCTACCGCGAGGGCACCGCCCAGCTTGGTCGACAACGTCACCAAGGCGAAAGCAGTGCCAGCTTGGCGGCGGCCCGACGCGCGAAATTCCAGTTCGTCGAGGTCCGCGACCATGGAGCGTGTCAAGAAGATCCAAACTCCCATGGTCGACCCGAAACCCACCATGAGCAACGCGACCAGGAGGAGGTTACCAGGGGGCACGAAGAACAACGCGACAATGAAGGGGATCGTCGTTGCCGATGCGAGCGCCGTAGCGCTGTTCTTCGCCATGGTGCGGGCGAAGCGAAGCCAAATGGGAACGCACACCACGCCCGAAGCCATAAACACGAGCAGAAGAAGCGCAGAGCGATCTCCAAGCTTCCAATAGCTCGCGGCGGTGAACAGGAACCCGGACAGGAGCAGCCCGCCTGCCACGCCCTGAATGAAGTCGGCGAGAAGCAGCCGTACGAATTCCGGCCGTCGCAGCAGCCGGCGCGTCGCGTCCAGCAAGCTTGCCTCTACGCCTCCCTCCGCCGTTCCCGCAGGTACGGCCGCACATGCGAGCATGACCGCTGGCAAGGTCAAGACCAGCGCATACCAGCCAATTGCCTCCACTCTGGCCGTCAGCGGATCCGCGGCCGAGCCCTCAACGAGAGCGGGAAGCAACATCGCTGACAATAGGCCGGCAATACTGGCGATCACCACGGCTCCCTGAAGACGCGAACGTTCATGATAATCATCGGAAAGATCGGCAGCCCAGGCGTACTGCGTGATCGTCAGCATCGTGTAGCCAAGGTAAACGACCGCAAGCGCCCCGGCGAGCCAGCCGATGCCCGCGTCAGCCGGCGGGAAGAACAGAAGCCACGCGCCGACCATTAGGATTGGAGCTCCGGCCGCTAGCCAGGGTTTGCGGCGGCCCCAGCGTGATCGCGTGCGGTCGCTCAGAGCGCCCATCGCGGGATCGATCAGGAGATCCCCCAATCGGGCCAGCATGAACACCGCGCCGAGAGTTGCAAGGTCCATTCCGGTCGCGGCGGCGTAAAAGGGCGGAAGATACGCGCCGATCGGAAAGCTTATAGCCGCCGCCGGGATCGCCGGCAGCGCGAACAGAGCAAGTCGACGAAACGGAAGCCGTGCCTCCCGCCCCATCAGAAACGCACTCGCGCCTCGACGTCGACCTGCCGGCCACGCGCGATGAACTGCGAGTAACCGCCGCTGAAGACCGGAGTGGAGAAGATCGACTCCGCGTAATCGACGTCGAAAAGGTTGCGGCCCCACAAGGCGACCTCGAAGCCCTTGTCCGAACGAAGCGTCAGTCGGCCGTTCACGAGCTCGTAGCCTTCCTGGATCGTGTTCGGATCCTGAGTCAGCGAATAAAGCGTGTCGGTGCGGAACGTCACCTGTCCCCAGCCCACAATGTCGAAGCCACCTCCTAGCGGCAAAGTCGCTTGCGCGTACACGGCGCCCGAAAAGTCGGGAGCGTTAGCCGCCTGGCGCCCGGATAAGTCCTGAAAACCCGACGCCACGCAACTGGCCGGCCGGTTGGCGACAAACGGGTTGGGGCATTCACCGCGCGGATAGGACCGATACTCGGCGTCCAGGATCGACAGGTTTCCACCCACCTCGAACCCGCGGATCGGTCGGGCCACCAACTCGACCTCCACGCCGCGGGTCCGGAAGCGGCCCACATTGTTGAGCACGAAGCCCGGTACGCCGTCCGTCCGTTGCGCCGCAGCCTGGTAATCCTTGACGTCCGTGTTGAAGGCGGTGAGGTTCACTTGCAGCCGGCGACCGAACAGGCGCGAACGGACTCCCAGCTCGTAATTGTCCACCTGTTCGGGATCGAGCGCCTCGAAGATGTACACCCCGTTGACCAGCGCAACCGGACTTCCGGCGTTTAGATCATAGGCGCGGCCCTTGTAGCCCCGACTGTAGGTTGCATAGGCGCTTACGCCGTCTGTGAACTCGTAACGCAAGCTGCCCGTCCACGTCAGCGCCGTGTCCGTGATCGCATCCGGATCAACAAGCGGTATGCGTTGGCCAAACGCGCCGAGGGGCAGGCCCCCGGAGCGATCGAAACGAACATCGAGGGATTCGCGCAGCAAGCGCGCGCCAAGCACGGCGGTAAACTTCGGAGTGAACTCATAGCTTATCTGCCCGTAAGCCGCGTAATTCGTGGTACGCTGGGCCTGATTTTGTATGTTCACGCGCGTGCTCGGCGGGAAAGCCGCGGCTGCGCCAGGCCCGAGGAGAATAGGCACGAGGGGTCCCGGCACGTTGCCAACACCGGGGATGGTCGAGAAGCTCGCTTCCTGGCGTTGCACCGAATCGACGTCCAAGCGGAAGAAGAACAGCCCAAGCGTATACTCGAATGGCCCATCGCCCGACGAGATGAGCTGCAGTTCCTGGCTCAGTTGCTCGATTTCAGAATCGGTCGCCGCCAGATCGAAGAAGGAGACAGGCAGCTGATCCGTCTTATTGCCCTCTGAGATGTCGAAGCGGCGATAGCCCGTGATGGACCGGAACGTCGCGGCGCCAAGGTCGAAAGACGCGTCCAGCGTCCCTGCATAGGTTTCGCTCTTCTGGAAGTTCGAGCGGATGGTGAGCGCTACGTCCCGGTTCGACGGGCCTGGCGTATAGAAGCCGGCGAGCGCAGTTCGCTCGAGGACCGACAATGCCCCCGCTGCCGCTGGCGAAAGCGTCCGTCGCGTCCAGTTGCAGCAAAGCACGTCCTGTTTCTGATACTCGCCGATCAGTAGCATGTTCAGGCGGTCGTTCGGCTTGAACTCCAGCTTGCCGCGCACTCCCCACTGGTCTTCATCGTTAACGCGCTTCTTATTGAAAGCGGGATTGAACTGACGCAGCATGCCGTCACGGGTGCTGCGAAACCCTGTCAGGCGGAAGCCGGCCGCGTCGCCCGCAAGCGGGCCCGAGATCGACGCCGCCAGTCTCAATTCGTCTTGCGTTCCGTAACTGGCACGCGCGTCCGCCTCGAACTCGTTGCTCGGTCTCCGCGTGACGATGTTGATGAGCCCAGCGGAAGCATTCTTCCCAAAGAGCGTGCCTTGGGGTCCGCGTAAAACCTCGATCCGCTCGACGTCGATAAGATCGATAAGACCTGATGCCTGTCGGCCCAAGGTCACGCCGTCGATGACGATTCCGACCGCACCTTCAGCAGCGTCCGAGAAGCTGGTCGTGCCAAAGCCGCGGATCACGAGCCCCTCGCCGCGAGCGGTGGCGGAGGAACCAAAAGTCAGCGATGGAACGGTGCCGACAAGGTCTTCGACCGTGTCAAACCCTTGGTTTTCGAAGCTCTCGCCGGTGATGGCGGTGATCGCGATTGGAACCTCCGATAACAGCTGTGCACGGCGTTGCGCCGTAACGACGATTTCTTCGATGCCTATGTCGTTGTCCGGATCACCGGTGCCGGGTGCCGATTGCGTCACTGCAGCGCTTGCCGGTTCCAAGCTGGCTTGAGCCAAGGCCGGAGCAGCTACCGTCGACAGGAGGCCGGCAGCGAAGAGCGTGAGCTTCATCTTCATTTCCCCTCGTTTATTTTGAGGAGAATAGAACTGATCTTTCGAACACAATCAACCAAAAACGATCAGTCGTGAACTTACGCCCGTTTCGGTTGGCAGCAGCGATCAGGCGATCACCAGTTCGACACCAGCCTCGAGGATCATGTCGCGCCGCGCTTCAGGCAGCGCCCGGTCGCTGATGATCACGTCGACTTCGGACAAGGGGCAGAACAGAAGGCTTCCTCCGGCTTCAAATTTGCTCGAGTCGGCCATGATGATCAGCTTCTTGGCATGCCGTAGAAAGCGGTGCTCGGCGTGGACGAGCAGAGGATCCGACTGCTGAATGCCGGACGCGGTGACCGCCTCCGCGCCCATGAACATTGTCGACGCTACGTAGTCGGTAAGGCCGTCCTCCTCGAACGGTGACAAGATGATATTCTGCTCGCGGAAAACCTGGCCGGCGGGAACGACAAGCCGGATCGCAGGATCGTCGATCAGCGATCGCACAATATGAAGCGAGTTGGTCAGAACCTGTAGATCAAGACCCTTGAGGTAGCGGCTCATCTGAAACGTCGTGGTCCCGCCGTCGACGATGATGCTGTCGCCTCGTCGGCACATCGCGGCCGCGGCCTTCGCAATGGCGCGTTTGGGCGCGACGTTGCGGGTGAGATTGCGCTTGAACGTCTCGCCCTGCAGTGTGCCGCGCCCGGTGGGGTCCGTCTCGGCGCCACCGTGAACGCGGTTCAAGCGTCCCGAAGAAGCGAGTTCGGTTAGATCCCGTCGAATTGTCACTGGCGAGGTCGACAGCTCCTTCGCGAGCGTCACCACCGAAAGGAAGGGTTCATCGCCCAAGCGCGCGAGGATGTGTCGGTGCCGTTCGACCTTGTGCATATTTCGATCGCCTAGGCTCAATGCGGGCTCTGGCCAAGCAATAGGCACGCTGTCAGAGCGGCACGAGCTTGATCCTGTGCGTCGCGCCGCCCGTAAGACGCGCGGTGTCGGTCCGGAAGCGCGCCTCGTCGATGATTGCCGTGACATCGTCCGGTAATGTGAGCTCTACGTCGATTGCCCCTGCACCATCCTTCGCAAGTTCCACCGAGACGGTGCCGCGCATCGTCTCCACGCTGCCTTGGGCGTGCTCCAGTCCGGCCAAATCCGGGCCGAAGGCAAGAGTACGCCACCCGTCCGCGCCGGGCGCAAGGCCCAGCACATGGCTGGTCAGCTGATGCGTCGGGGACGCGGAGAAGCCGTGGCAAAGGCTCGCTGTTGGGTCGAAACTCTCCCACAGGGTGTCCGCCCCGCACTCGAGCATAGGACCGTAGCGCTCGCGCATTCCCTGAAGTGCGAGATCGACCCTGCCCGCCCTGGCGAGCGCTGAGTAAACGAAGTGGCTATAGAAGGTGTTCGCCAGCACGACCCCGTTCTCGGCGTCCAGCACCTCGCCCTCGGGGGCGATCGGTGGTCCCGGAGTGAAGGTGAGGCGCGCGGGATCGGTGATGCGCGCGACCATGCTCGGCCAGCGCTCAGGAGGAGCGCCGCCCCACAGGATCATGGCGGCATTAGCATGCTGACTCATGCGAAGGTCCTGCCGGCCGGATGACGGGTCGACGATGTCGACATAGGCGCCGCGCCGCGGGTCCCAGTGCCGTTCCAAAGCGGCTCTCATCTCGGCGATACGGCCTCGGTATCTCGCAGCGGCCCGGCCATACTCCAGCGCATCCGCTAATCGGGCGGCGGTATCAAGCGCGCCGACGAGCTGCGCGTTCAGCGTCGCGGCCTCGCCCTTACGCCCAACAGCCGCCCAGTCCATGAAATGCCAATACGGGAGATCGGCGACCAGCCTGTCGCTTGTGCGCAGGCGCTCGAACCAGGCAAGCGCACGCTCGATCGCCGGGAATACCGCTTCAACGCCTGCAAGATCACCCGTGTAGCGCAAGTAGTCGCCCGCGGTCAGCACCCATTGCAAGGTCCAGTCGGGGATCAGAAGGGCGTCTGTCTTGTGATCGCCCGGCGCGAACATCTGCGTCAGCCCGTCCGGCCGCTGAGAGTCCGCGACGTCCATCAGGTACTTCGCGGTGAGTGGGTCGGCGGACGGACCGAACGCGGCCTGCCCCGCCAAATGCTCGACAGTGACATCTCCTAACCACTGACGCTGCTCGCGGCTCGGGCAGTCCTCCCAGGCGTCGTGCATGCACAAGCGCAACGTGTCGCGCCCGGTTACCCATAAGCGGTCCAGGAAAGAGTCGTCGCAGGTAAACGCGCCGCCATCTTGGGTCGGATAATGAGTAAATACGCATCCGAGATCGCGAACGGACAGGCCTGCGGCTGCACTGCGGATCGTCACTTGCATCCATCGAATAGCCGACCATTCGAAGCGTTCGAACCGCTGTGGCCCCGGACGGCAGACATAGCGGGCGACATGCGCGTCGTGACCCAGCACCGGTGCGGGCACAATGCGAGGCTCGGCCCCAACGCCTCGTTCATATTCGTCCGGCAATCGCTCGGCCACCGCAATGTCGATCTCCTCGCCGCCCACAGCTTCCACTTCGATGAAGGGATACCCCGTCAGCAGCCGATCGAACCGGTACAGCAATGTGACCCCGCGGTTCGGCTCGGTACGTACGCGCAGACCCGCTTCCCCGCGATCAACCAACGGATCGCCGGCAAGCAAGGGCTCCTCGTAGAGCTGGCGATGGACTGGGAGATCGCTCCTGATCTCCACGACGCGCGCGTCGAATGCACGTTCCGGCCGCTTGTGCGTCTCGGCAAGCGGCGGAAGCGGGTTGGGCAACAGAATGGGAAAAGGCTCCACATCAATGCCGCCAAAATACTGGTCGGGGCCCCCGCCGTCGCGGTGAAGCACTTGCACCGGCAGCCACGACCTGTCGTCGAAGCCCGGCTCGGTCCAGCACTGCGGGAGCCGGCGTGCATCCAGCCATTCCACAAACCCGAGACCCGAGTTCATTCGCTCGGTCCGCTCCTCCCACGCATCGGAGCGCAGTACCCGCCAGTCGGTACCCGTCGACAGCGGAGTGGCATCGCCCTTCCCTTCCAGCCACCAACCTCCGTCACCGAACGTCGGTCGCCACATGCCCTTGACGCTCTCGTACCAGGCCGTGTCGACGCCCAGCGCATGCACGATCGCAGCGACGACATTCGGGCCCGTTCGAAGATACGGCGCAAGATCGTACGCATCGAATTTCTGCGACATCGGGCTCGACCGCACCGGGCCCCGCCCCGCGCGCACGCCATTGACGAACAGCTGGTAGCGCCCATCACATGTGACGGCGACGGGTGCCGATCCTGGCACGTCTTTGAATTCCACCTCGACGCGGAATAAAAACCATCGGTTCCGTCCATCGTCGCGTGCGGGCAACCCCTTCATTCCGGCAAGAAAGCCTTCCGGGTCGACCGGCTGCTCCGGCGTCCATACAAATGGTGCACGATTGCGCATCAGACACTTCCTCCAGATTAGTCGGCTTCGAGTGCGAGAGTGATTTCCCAGGTGCGCCAGCCCGCCTCATCGAGCGATCGCTAGGGCTCGGTTTAGGGCGGCATCAAGCATGTCCGAGCCCGTCGCGGACCAAGATGTCCGATGTGATCCGGTCGATGCTGGTGGAACCCGTCAGCGCCATGGCAACGCGCATTTCTGCCTCGACGAGCCGGAGCATGTGGCGCACGCCAACCTCGCCGCCGCCGGCCAGCGCGTAGGCCCATGCGCGGCCGAGGAGCACGACCTTGGCTCCCAAAGCGAGCATCCGAACGATGTCAAGCCCGGAGCGGACGCCACCATCCGCCATCACAGTGATCGCACCGCCCACCGCATCGACAATCGGCGGCAGCGCGCGCGCGGTCGAGGGCACGCCGTCCAGTTGCCGCCCGCCATGGTTGGACACGACGATGCCGTCAGCGCCGAGCTTGGCTGCTTCCCGCGCATCCTCCGGATCCAGCACGCCCTTGACGATCAGCGGCCCCGGCCATTCCGACCGAATGAACTCGACGTCACGCCAGGATGCCGACGGGTCGAAATTGTCACGCATCCAGCCGAAGAAATCTTCAAGCCCGCTATTCTTGCCCAGCACGGGCGCCACGTTGCCAAGGCTGTGCGGGCGACCGTGAATGCCGACGTTCCAGGCCCAATGCGGCCGCATCGCGCCCTGCAACATTCGCCACGCCGCGCCGCGCACACCCGGCGCCCCGGCGAGCCCCGAGCGTATATCGCGGTAACGCGACCCCGGCACGGGCATGTCGACGGTGAACACAAGCGCCGAGCAGCCATGCGCCTTCGCCTGACCCATCAGGTCTCGCATGAACCCGCGGTCGCGAATCATGTAGAGCTGGAACCAGAACGGGTTCGCCCCCGCCGCCGCAACTTCATTTAACGGGCAGGCGGACACGGTTGACAGGCAGAAGGGGATGCCTGCGGCGTGCGCGGCGCGCGCCGCTTGCACCTCGCCGCGCCGTGCGTTCATGCCGGCAAGCCCGATCGGAGCGAGCGCCACGGGCATGGCGAGCGTCTGTCCGAACAGGTCCGTCGTCAGATCGAGCGTGGACACGTCGTTGAGCACGCGTTGGCGCAGCGCGATTGCTTCCAAATCCGTGATGTTTCGCCGCAGCGTCACTTCGGCGTAGCTGCCTCCATCAATATACTCGAACAGGAAGTGCGGCAGGCGGCGTCTCGCCAACTCCCGGAAATCGAGCACGGAGGCCGCCTTCATGCAGCGAACTCCGTTCGCTCGACGTCGCGGCGCCACACATCGCGATAGGCGTTCACCGGACCGTCAAGCGGTTCGATCCGCTCAAGCGCGGATGGGGGCTTCAGTGTCGGATCGAGCAACCGAAGCGCGCCGAACGGCACGCCGTTGTGCGCATGCGATCGGTAGGTGACATCATTCGGTCGAAGCGCGGCCAGCGCACGCACGAACACGTCCGCATCGGCGAAGCGCCCTTCGACCAGCACCCGTTCGCGCGCGCCGATCAGGTCGAGAGATGCGTCGGCCACAAGCGCCGCGTAGAGTGAGACCGCCGCTCGGTGCTCGGCATTGTCCAGGGGCATGTCGATCCACTGGCCCCGACGACCCGAGAACGGCCCACAGCCGGGCGCAAACGTAGGCAGCACGCGCGCGCCGCCCGCCAGAACGGTGCGGGCAGCGGCAAGCAGCGCGGGCTGATCGGGCGCGATGTCGATGCGGCGCACGTCAAAGCCGGTCAGCGTCTCGATCTCACGCCCGCCCATGAAGCGCGCGGACGGCACGCGTTTGCCGGAGACATCGACGTTGACGAGGCAGTCGCGCGCCTCGGACAGGACTGATGAGTCATTGGCCCGCTCATGACCCAGCGAGCGCATTGCAACGAACCATGTGCCTGTCGACAGCACCGTCGACTCCTGGCCTGAGATCTCGGAGAACCCACGCGCGGCCAGCAGCGCGGCGTTGGTATCATGAAGCCCGCAATGGATCCGCACGTCGGCCGGCAGTCCGCATCGATCGACCCACTCGGACGTTATGGGACCCAGCGCGTCAGCGGCGCGGCGAAGCGGCGGAAGGCGGTCGGCCCATCCCCGCGCGCGCGCCAAGCGCGACGGGGCGCCCGCGAACGGGTTCCAGAGATCGGTGTGACAGCCGAGACTGGTAATCTCGGTTGCCGCCACGCCTGACAGCCGCCACGCCCAGTATTGCGCCCAAGGAAGGATCAACGCGTCGCCGCTCAGAAGCTCCGTATGTAACCGCTCTAGGCGATGCAGCTGCACCCCAAGGTTAAGGCCGTCAGGAAGCGGGGGCGAACCGGTTTCGCTGAAGGACCCGCGTTCTCGGTCGTACCCTACTCGCTCCGCCTCGGTTATCGGGTCCTCGTAATCCATCGGCGAGCAGCCCAGCCGGCCGCTTCGGATGATCGCTGCGGCCGCTCCATGCGCCACAGGCACGATCGCGCCGACCCGTCCGCGTTTGGCGAAGTCGGCCAGAGTGTCGGCCATCCAGGCTTCGATCCCGTCCACGTCAAGGGCGGCGTACGCGCCGGCATCTATCCGCGCATTGGCGCGCGTTTCCCGTGAGACCAGTTCGCCGCCACGCGTCCACAGCGTCAGCTTGGCGGTCGTTTTGCCGATGTCGAGTACAACGACCAGTCGCTCGCCGGCCTCCTCAGCTTTATCGATCATGATCGTTTCTTATCGAACATGATTGATTTCCACCAGCGTCTTCGATAGCGCATCCGTATCCGATTGCTACAGGTGCCACCCGTCATGTTGGATCCGCTTACCTCGATCCGCACGGGTCCAGCCGCCATCCGGTTCACTCTCCCCCGCAACCGCTGGTCCGACGCGGACGCCGCGGGGAAAACGCCTGCGGAGCTGCTGCTTTACCGCTCGAACCTGCTCGGATCAGACCTGACCGTCACCAACTTCGGGGGCGGCAACACCTCGGCCAAGCTCGACGAGGTCGACCCGCTCACCGGCGAGACAGTGTCAGTGCTCTGGGTTAAAGGTTCGGGCGGCGACATCGGTTCAATGACACTTGATGGTTTCTCGACGCTCTACCTGGACAAGTTTCGATCGATCGAGCGCCTTTACCGCGGCGTAGAGCATGAGGACGAAATGGTGGCGCATCTCCCCCACTGCACGTTCAACCTCAACACCCGTCCTGCTTCGATCGACACTCCCCTCCACGGTCTGCTCCCATACAAGCATGTCGACCACGTCCATCCCGACGCCGTTATCGCACTTGCCGCCTCAAGCGGCGGCGAGGCCGCCACGAAGGAGATCTGGGGCGATGCTATCGGCTGGCTGCCCTGGAAGCGGCCGGGGTTCGAACTTGGCATCATTATCCGCGATTACGCAGCTGCCCATCCGATGTCGCGCGGGGCCATCTTAGCGGGACACGGCCTGATATGCTGGGCGGAAGAGGGCAGGGCCGCTTACCGGAACACAATTGCTCTGATCGCGGACGCGGCAGCGTATCTGAATGAAAAGCTTTCTGACGGGCCGGCCTTTGGAGGCCAGATCGTCCCGCCACTCGCCGCCGAGGAGCGGGCGTCTATCGTGGCCGGGGTGATGCCCAAGCTCCGCGGCCTCATGTCCGGTGCGCGAGGCAAAATCGCTCACTATTCCGACACGCCCGAAGTGCTCGAATTCGTCGGCTCCGCCGACTTCGCGCGCTTGGCGCCGATCGGCACCTCTTGCCCCGACCATTTCCTGCGCACCAAGATCGCGCCGCTGACCCTCGAACCGGCGCGGCTGAGCGACAGCGCCTATCTCGCGGAGGCGATCGCCACGTACCGCACAAGCTATGGCGCCTACTACAGCCGCTGCGCCCGACTGACCGACCCGAAGCAGCGCGACGCCAATCCGGTGGTCGTACTCATTCCGGGCGTCGGCATGATCACCTTCGCCGGAGACAAGGTCACCGCGCGCCTCGCCTCCGAGTTCTATGCCAATGCGATCAATGTCATGCGCGGCGCAGAGGCGATCGGCGAATATGGGGGTTTGCCCGAACAGGAGGCGTTCGACATCGAATATTGGGCGCTGGAGGAAGCCAAGCTCCAGCGCATGCCCGCTCCAAAGCCGATGGTTGGCAAAATCGCTTTGGTTACCGGAGGCGCGGGCGGGATCGGCGCGGCGACCGCTGCTCGGCTGCTTGCCGATGGCGCATGCGTCGTGTTGCTCGACCGGTCGGCGGCGGTACTGGAGGAACGCCGCGCCGAGCTCGCCAGCCGCTTCGGCGGAGATCACATCCGCGCGGAGACCTGCGACGTCACCGACGAAGCGCAAATCGCAGCCGCGTTCGCCTACGCTGCGAAGGAGTTTGGCGGTCTCGACATACTCGTCGCCAACGCGGGCATAGCGTCCTCCGCACCGATTGAGGAGACGACCGTGGAGCTTTGGCGCAAGAATTACGACGTACTAGCCGAAGGCTACTTCCTTACCGCCCGCGCGGCGTTCCCGCTGATGAAGGCCGGTGCCGGCGGGTCTATCGTGTTCATCGGCTCCAAGAACGGCCTCGCCGCCGCGATCAACGCGTCGGCCTACGCCTCGGCTAAGGCCGCCTCGCTCCACCTTGCGCGCTGCCTCGCGCTGGAAGGGGCGCCGCACGGTATACGCGTGAACAGCGTCAACCCCGACGCCGTCATTCGCGGCTCGCGCATCTGGAACGGCGACTGGCGCCAGGAACGCGCGGGCGCACACGGCATCGACGCCGGCTCGGAACTCGAGGAGCATTACCGCACTCGGTCCATGTTGAAGCGCGACGTGCTGCCCCAAGATGTCGCCGAAGCCGTTCACTTTCTTGCGTCGGACGCGTCGTCTAAGTCGACAGGCAACATGATAAACGTAGACGCCGGCAATGCCCAGGCCTTCACGCGTTGATCGGTAGAGAAAGCATGGCGACAGACCTCCCGCTCTCAGCCGACGAGATCGAAAGCCACAACGCTTTACACGCGGACGCGCTGGCCGAAGATTACCACACGCTCGGCCGTCAGCTCGCCCGGCGCGGTGTAGAAATCGACGCGATCAAAGACCGGGTCGCGGCCTTCTCTGTTGCGGTCCCGACCTGGGGCGCGGGCCGCGGCGGCACGCGATTTGCGAAGTTTCCCATTCCCGGTGAACCCACGAACATCCATGAGAAGCTGGAAGATTGCGCTGTGGTACAACAGCTTGGGCGTGCCACACCGCGCGTCTCGCCGCACTTCCCCTGGGACAAGGTGTCCGACTACGCGGGATTACGCCAGGAAGCGGCCCGCCGCGGCCTGAGCTTCGATGCAGTCAACTCGAACACGTTCCAGGATCAGCAGGGTCAAGCATTTAGCTACGCCACCGGCTCGCTTTCCTCCACTGATGCTGCAACACGCGCTCAAGCGGTCGAACATAATTTGGAATGCATCGAGATCGGTCGCCAGCTCGGCAGTCGCGACCTGACCGTCTGGGTAGGTGACGGCACGAATTTCCCCGGCCAGCAGGATCTGGGCAGGTCGCTGGATCGGTATTTGCGCTCAGCGGCGGAAGTGTACGCCGCGCTGCCCGACGGCTGGCGCATGCTCATCGAGCACAAAATGTACGAGCCCGCCTTCTACTCCACGGTGATCGCCGATTGGGGCTCCTCGATCCTCGCCGCGCAGGAGCTCGGACCCAAGGCGAAGTGCCTTGTTGACCTCGGACACCACGCCCCCAACACCAACATCGAGCAGATCGTCGCGAGGCTTCACCGCTTCGGCAAGCTTGGCGGGTTCCATTTCAACGACAGCAAGTATGGCGACGACGACCTCGATGCCGGGTCCATCAACCCCCACCAGCTGTTCCTGGTGTTCAATGAATTGATCGAGGCCGAGCTTAACCCTCGCGAGGGGTTCGATCCCGCGTACATGATCGATCAGTCGCACAACGTCACTGACCCGATCGAGAGTATGCTGTCATCCGCCGAGGCGATCCTGGGGGCGTACGCCCGCGCGCTATTAGTTGACCGCAATGTTCTGCATGACGCGCAGGAGAGGAACGATCCGATGTTGGCGTCGCGTATGCTCAGGAGGGCGTACGAAACCGACATCTCGCCTATCTTGGCCATGGCTCGGGTGAATGCCGGCGGAGCAATCGACGCGCTAGCAGTTTATCGACAATCCGGCTGGCGACACCGCAAAGCCGACGAGCGTTCAGCCGTCGGGCTTGGCGCCGGCATTGTCTGACGCATTCAGATCTCTTCGGATCGAGTGAAGATCGCGAAAGGACGTTCGAGAAACAGTCGCAAATTCCGTGGCTCGATGAGCGACGGACTCGGAGCTAATCAATCAACATAACCGATTGCCCGGCCCCAGGCGCTTAGCGGTTGCGTGCCGCCGATGAACGAACGGCCGAGATCAACTATTACGCGCCCGAAAGCGGCCCTTCCGCTCTCCGCCAATATCGTCACCAGGCTCGAACGAGCCTCTTAAACACGCTTCGGCACCTATCGCCAACGAACGGGGACGTAGTTTACGCCTTCGCCCGCTACAGCCGCCGATCGCCGCCGATTACACTAGCCCTTACTCCCACTCGATTATTCATATCCGGCCTAAATCTTCGTAGAACAGAGATTTTTTCAGATCAGTCGTGCGCCAGTCCCGCCCTACATACCGTTGGATCTGTCCACTGCATGCTAAGTTGCTGTATTCACACGGACATCTGAACGAAGATTTGTTTTCAGGCTTGACGAGGACAATCGGAGAATATCGAGCCTGCGGCTGCACTCACGCTACCCAGCCCCGCAAACCACCCCTGACCTTATACCGCACCCCTACGACGCCATAGCGCGAAGAGCCACACCGGCAAGCGCGCTTGAGCAGGCTGGAGCGCGCTGCGCTGGACCACGATCGTCGCGCGATCAATGTTTATCCTGTCCTCCTACTCCTCCGTCCTACGCAGACCGATACCAGTAACGGTCGACTGCCGCAGCGCCTGTGCCCCCTTGCTATGGTCGTGAGGCTGGCGCTCTCCCTCGACAATCGAAGGCGATAACGTAACCGCCGTTCCAGCGGATTTGTCCGGCGGTACAGGACTGAGGGGGCATCGCCCAGAACAGGGCCGCCACGAAGCCGTAATGCTCGAACGATGCCGTAAAGGGCTCGATCTAGTTGAGCTACCCACCCGGCGTTTCGTGCACAACCTGCATCGATCAATTGCTCTGGCGGTGAATTATTACGCCCGTAGGCATGAACTAAGTTGAGCCAGGATATCAAGGGCCATCCACATACGCATCGCCAGCGCGGTTCGGGACGTCGTGGGTCAGCCTTTGCACACAGGAGACCAACGATGGACCGACCTGATGGGAAAGTCGCCGACACCGCCATTGCCGGTACGGCACCAAGCTTGCGGGCGACGACGTCCGCAAATGGCAAGCCGCTCATCGCGGTCTACGGCTCGACCAGCAAGCAGGGGCGCAGCGTCTCCATGGCGCTCCTGGAAAGTGGGCGCTTCCAAGTCCGCGCCATCACGCGCAACCGGCACTCGAAAGAGGCAGCTAGCTTGGAACAGCTCGGCGCCGAGATCGCGATTGTCCCCGCGGGCTCGGGTCACCACAAGGAGCTTGTCACTGCCTTCACCGGTGCGGACGGCGTCTACCTCATGACACCGCAGTTGGATCCACAAAAGGATGTGGAGTTCGCCCTGGGCAAGCAGCTAGCCGACGCAGCTGTCGAGGCCGGCGCCGATCACATCGTCTTCAGCACGCTGGAGAACGTGGAGCAGGTGACGGGCGGCAAGAAGCTTGTCCCGCACTTCACCGAGAAGGCACGAGTAGCCGATCACATCCGGAGCTTGCCGGTCCCGCACTCGTGCGTGATGCTGGCATTCTTCTATACCAACTTTCTCGAGTATTACGTCCCGCAGGTCGAAGGCGGCAAGCTGCTCATGCCGATCTATCTGCCCGAGGATTTCCGAGCGCCGTTCGTCGATCCTCTCACGGCCACGGGCCCTGCGGTGCTCGAGATTTTCTCGAACCCCTCTCTGTACAACGGCAAGACGCTGCCGGTGGTCGGCGACATCATCTCGCCTCGTGAGATGGTCGAGACCTTCCAGCGTGTGACGGGCATCGAGGCCGAATACCGCAATGCTTACAGCCGCGAGGGTCTGCTGCACTATTTCCCGGACTTCGCCGCCAATGAGCCCTTGGCCGATGAGCTGGTCGCCATGGTCGAGTACGCGGTCGAGTACGGCTACTTCGCCAAGGACCGTGACCTCGAATGGAGCCGTCGTCTGAACCCGTCATCCCTGAACTGGGAGCAGTTCCTGCGCGCGACGAAGTGGCAGGGCGAGAAGCGGCCGTTCGGCATGTAAGCCGGGCGAAGGTTCAAGACAGACGCGAGTTGGCCATGAGCATAGAAGACAACAAGCGGACGGTGCGCGGATACCTTGGCCAATTCAAGGAGGCGGCCATCCCAAAGCTCCTAGAGGCAATGAGTGACGACGCGTCCTGGTGGATCCTCGGCAAACCTCAGCTCTTTCCAAGCGCGGGTACGAGGTCGAAAGCCGAGATGGAGCGCATCTGGCGCGGTCTGTTCGGTCGCATGAAGCACGGGCTTGAGATGACCGTCGTCGGCATGGTCGCCGAGAGAGACAAGGTTGCGGTCGAGATCCGCTCGCATGCCGAACTGACGGACGGCAGGCTCTATGAAAACCAGTACCACATGCTTTTCACCCTTCGGCAGGGCAAGATCGTCGAGGTCAGGGAATATGCAGATACCCTCTTGATCGTGCACCTGTTCGGCTGAAGAGGCTAGACGCGCATCTTGCGAGAGGCCGAGTGGCAGCTCTCAGTGTCCGCGCTCAGAAATCCGCCTCCAGGGCGGGTCAGGCGCAAATTCGGCAACGAGCCGATCGATGAAAGCGCGGGTCTTGGCGGGTATGAACCTTCCCGGCGGCATCACAACGTGCACTGCGGAGGTCCAGTCGTAGAGCCATTCAGGCAGCACGCGCACCAACTGTCCTGACGCAAGCTCCTGGCCGACCGACCATTCCGAAGCTGCCATGATCCCGGCGCCATTTACGCCTGCCACCGTCAAGGTTCCGCTGTCGTCGCTGACGATCAGACCGGGGACGCGGACTGACACTCGCTCGTCGCCTCGCCGAAGCCGCCAGTCCGGCCATAGTTGTGGAACGGAAAGGCCCAGGCATGCATGATGCTGAAGGTCCTGCGGCTGCTCCGGGGCGCCGTGAGCGGCGATATAGGTGGGCGATGCACACAGGACCGTCTCGAACCCAACGAGGCGACGGACGATGAGTGAGCTGTCCTGCAGCGCACCGAGCCGGATCGCCGCATCGAACCCCTCCGACACGAGGTCGACCAAGCGATCGCCGTGGTGAAGCTCGATCTGCACATGGGGGTGCTTGTGCAAGAAGTCGGGAAGCCAGGGCGCGATCCAGAGACGTGCAAACTTCGCCTGCAAAGATAAGCGCAGCAGGCCGCGAGGTTCTGCGGACCCTTCTGCAGCCTCGACATCAGCCGCCGACATTTCCGCAAGAATGGCTTGTACCCGGCGCAGATAGCTTGTTCCGGTTTCGGTCAGCGCAACGCGGCGCGTGGTTCGGGAGAGCAGACGCACACCCAGGCGCGCTTCAAGCGCATCAAGACGCCGCGAAATAACGGATGCGTCCCGCCCGAGCGCACGGGCGGCGGCCGCGAACCCGCCCTGCTCTGCGACAGCGGCGAACGCTTCGATCTGCTCCAGATGCGCTCCGGTCCGCTCTTGCATGCCATGCACCAGTCAATTGCTTCGACAAACGATTATCTCGGAACCGCGCAACGGTTATCAAGTGTACATCGAACGACGCGGCGCACTGAGTGTCCTTCTCAGGCTGAAGCTGAGCGAGGACCCGATGAGAAGAATTGCACTGATCGCATTGATTTCGGTTCTGTGGGTGCCTTGCGCCGAAGCGCAACCAGCACCGGCGGAGGCGGGCGCGGACCTGATCGTCATCGATGCCGTAATCTTCACCAACAATCCGGGGCAGACCGAAGCATCCGCCTTGGCGGTCAAGGAAGGCCGCATCTACTCGGTCGGCGCCGATACCGAGATACTGGCACTGAAGGGTCCGAACACGCGAGTCATCGACGCCGGCGGCCGTAGGCTCATCCCCGGCATCGTCGACGCGCACACGCACGTGCTCAACGAGAGCGGCTTCAACTACAATGTCCGGTGGGACGGCGTGCCAACGCTGCGCCGCGCCCTGGCGATGCTGCGCGAGCAGGCGAAGCGGACTCCCGAGGGGCAGTGGGTCAAGGCGATCGGGGGCTGGTCCCCCTATCAGTTCCAGGAGAAGCGATTCCCGACCCTGGCGGAGTTGCGCAAGGCGGTCCCGAACCGTCCGCTAATCGTCCAGTACGCTTACAACCGCGCGTTCCTGAACCAGCAGGCGATGGACGCTCTTGGCGTTGGCACCGACCGCTTTCCCGCTTTGCCCGGCACCGAGTTCGAGAAGGATCGGCAAGGAAAGTACACCGGGGTCGTCCACGGCTACACGTTCACGTTCGTCGCCATGGAGACCATGGTCCCGCAGCTTTCGTTCGAGGAGGAAGTCAGTTCGCTGATCCACACGGTTCACGCGATGAACCGCTTTGGCGTCACTTCGGCCATCGATGCCGGCAACAGGGGCTATCCCAAGCCCCAGGCGACCGTCGACGTGCTCGCCCGCGACAACCGCCTCAACGTGCGGATGCCTTTCGTCGACATGCAGTTCGGGGACGGCACGCCGATGAACATGGTGGACGCGGAGATCGCGGCGACCACCAGGACGGCGCCGATCAGCCCGGGTCAGAACCTGCATCCGACGCTCGATCACGGCCACACATATCGCGGCGCCGGCGAGGTGCTGCAGCTTGAGGTTCACGATCACGAGAACTTCGATCGACCGGCGGTCGTCATCGATCCCGAACAGATGCGGCAGCATGTCGCGCAGAACGTCAGCAAGCTCGTGCGGCGGCGGACCCCCTTCCGCATGCACATCAGCTACAACGAGAACATCACGCCCTTTCTCGACGCGCTCGAGACAATGAACAAAACGGTTCCGCTGGCGGGCCTGAAGTGGAGCATCGAGCACGCCGAGACGATCAGCCCGGAGAACATCGCTCGGGTGAAGGCGCTGGGCGGCGGCATTGCGCTGGACCCGAAGATGGCGCTCCACGGCGATGGCTTCATCAAGACGCACGGCCGCGAAAAGGCGTTAATGACGCCGCGCCTGCGCGCGCTCGTGGACAGCGGCATCCCGCTCGCCATGACGACGGACGCGTTCCGGGCGGCCACCTTCAACCCTTGGGTTGGCATCAGCTGGATGGTGACCGGCAAGTCGGTGTCGGGGTCTGAAGTGCTGGCACCGAACAATCGCCTCTCTCGCGTCGAAGCGCTGCGACTGTTCACCAGCGGCCCGGCGTGGTTCATGAACACTGAGACGGAGATGGGCATGATCGCGCCGGGTTATCTGGCTGACTTCGTGCTGCTGGACCGGGATTATTTCAACATTCCCGAAGATCAGATTGAGCAAATCTCGTCGGTTCTGACCGTCATGAATGGACGCGTGGTGTTCGGCGCCCGCGAATTTGGCACCCTGACACCAGCTCTGCCGGCAGTCCTGCCCGACTGGTCACCGGTCAAGCATTTCGGGGGATATCACAGCGCCCGATGAACCGGTGCGGGTATGTCGCAGCGGCGGCGTCATGCACTCATGGACTTGGGCGCACAGGTGGAGCGCCGCGCGCTGCCACGGACGGTTCGCCGCATCGAAGCTTTGAAAGATCAAGACGAAAGGGATTGGGCATGTTGAACAGCTGTTTCGCTACCGTGCGACTCGCGCTCACATCCATAGGCTTGCTCGCCGTTGCGGCGATCGGCGTCGCGGACAGTCCAGCGCATGCACAAAGCCGCGAGCAACGTGAAGACGCTCGCGCGTGCGCCAGCTTCGGGCTGAGCTATGGCACGCGCGGCTACACCGCGTGCATGCAGGAGCTGCAGCGTCGAGGAGACTCGGGGCGGCTGAGCACGCTGGAGGAAATGGCGCTCACCTCGCAGATCGCCAAGGACGGCCAGATCATGGCTGAGCGAGCGCGTCGCCAGCGCTGCGATCGGAACCCGGATCGTAGGGAATGCCGCCGTCGCTGAACTCAAATCTGTGCAGCCGCGATGTGCAGCCGTGTCAGCTTTAAATTGCGAGCGTGAGCCATCGCCAGCTCAACAAGGAGCCTGAAGTGAGCGACCTTCCCTCCGCAGCCGACCTGTTACGTCACAGCCTCGACCTGTTCCTCGCCAAGGACATGAAAGCATGGTCGCTGCTCTGTGCGGACGATGTCGTAGCGGAGTTTCCGTTTGCGCCCGAGGGCTCGCCGAAGCGCCTGGAGGGTCGGGCGGCCCTGTACGAGTATTTGCGCGACTACCCGAATGTCATCGATATTCGCTCAATCCCCCAGCTGCGCATCTATCCGGCGAACGACCCGAATGTCGCTATCGCAGAGTGGAGCTCCTCCGGCGAGGTTCTGGCGAACGGCAATGCGTATGAGATGCGCTACGCCACATTCGTGACCTTCAGGGACTGGCTGATCGTGAGCTACCGCGAATATTGGGATCCGCTTGCATTCAAGCAGGCAATGGGTGGCGCGCAATTCTGAATGGCACTCACAGCCAATGCGCCGGGCCGGTGACCGACCGGGAGGCGCGAGGTCGCTCTGACGGTCGCTACTTGGTGACGGAGATTTCCCGATGATCGAACGCGTAATCGACCGGCGCATGCATGATCTTGGCGGCGGTTTCGAGGTTGGCCGAGTGCTGCCCTTCCACGCTCGCCGCGCCGTTGGCCCTTATATCTTTTTCGATCACATGGGCCCTGCACAGCTTGCTCCGGGCGTTCCGCGCGAGATGGACGTGCGGCCACATCCGCACATCGGCCTTTCAACCGTAACCTACCTCTACGATGGTGCGGCGACCCATCGCGATAGCTTGGGCGTGACTCAGGAGATCCGCCCAAGCGAGGTCAACTGGATGGTCGCCGGGCGCGGCATCACTCATTCCGAACGCTTCGACCATGCGCGCGAGCATGGTGCCCTAATGCACGGCATCCAGGCTTGGGTTGCCCTGCCGGCCGAGCTGGAAGAAGCCGATCCGGCCTTCTATCACCACGAAGGCTCTGCCGACTTACCGACATGGGAAGAACGGGGGGTTCGCGGTCGCCTGATCGCGGGCAGCGCCGAAGGCATGCGGTCGGCGGTGAAGGTGGAAAGCCCGCAAGTCTACATGCACTGGGACATGGCTGCAGGCGCGAGCCGCACGCTCCCGCCCGAGTATCCAGAGCGTGCGATCTACATCTCCGCTGGCACGGGGGAGGTCGCAGGGCGGACGCTGCGGGCAGGGCAGATGGCAGTGCTCGAGCGCGGCGGTGACGTACTCGTCCGCGCGACGACGGCAGCCACCATTATGGTACTTGGCGGCGAGCCGCTCGGCGAGCGCTTCATCTACTGGAACTTCGTGTCCTCGTCGAAGGAACGACTGGCCCAGGCTGGAGCGGATTGGAGGGCCGGCCGCATGAAGCTGCCTGATGCCGACGATGCGGAGTTCATCCCGTTGCCGGACGAGCCAGCGCCGCCAGCACCCGCGATGTTGTGAGCAATTTGCACTGGCTGGCAAGGCCACTCGACCGCCTGATCGGCGCGGCAGCGACGCCGTGACCGCATCTCCAGGAGCACGCTGACAGATGAACCGGTTGATCAACCTGTCCCGCGCCCTGTCGACGCCGCTCGCCGCCCTCACGATGGCCTACACGCCAATCAGCCTAGTGATTCCAGGCCGGCAACCGCTGGAGCTGCGCCTGACAGCCCCGGTAACCGGGGGCGCCCTGCCGATTGTGATCCTCTCGCATGGCTTTGGCCCTTCCAAGTACCTTCCTTCCAAGGACGGCTACGCTCCGCTTGCCCAGTTCTGGGCCGAACGGGGGATTGCCGTCATCCAGCCTACCCACGCCAGCTCACGGGTCGGCGGGCTTGACCCCGAGCTGCCTGAAGGTCCGTTCTTCTGGCGCGAGCGCGTGAGCGAGATGCGCGCTATCCTTGACCGATTGGTCGAGATCGAGCGGCAGGCTCCAGCCATCGCAGGAAGGCTGGACCACGACCGGATTGCAGTGGCCGGACACTCGTTCGGCGGCCACACCTGCAGCTTGCTGCTCGGCGGTCGCTTGCAGGGGGAGGACTTCACCGATACGCGCATCCGCGCCGGGGTCCTGCTGGCTACCCCGGGGCGCGGCGGCGCCGATCTTACGCCCGAGTATGCCAAGCGCTTTCCCTTCTTCGACGTCGATTTCAGCGGTATTGAGTTGCCCGCCCTTGTGGTCTGCGGCGCCGAGGACGATCCGCATTTCACGCCGCGCGGCCCCGAGTGGCACGCGGATGTCTTCCACGACGCGCCAGGGGCGAATGCCCTGCTGACGATCAATGGCGTGGGCCACGGACTTGGCGGGATCGCAGGGCTGGATGCCCGAGAAACCGAGACAGAAGATCCCGAAGCACTGGAGGCGACCCGGCGTCTGACGCTGGCCTGGCTGAGGAGCATACTCTCGGTCGAGCGAGATGCCTGGGAACGGAGCCAGGCCGCCCTCGGCGAGAGCGCGGCCGCTCTGGCTGCGATCACCGTGAAATAGAGCGGAGGCTTTTCGAACGAGCTTCGAGTGGTGGAGCCGCCATACGGGCCGTCACATCATCAAACTGGACCGCGAACGGAGATGATCCTTATGCACAACCGGCCCTTTCCACCTATCTCTCGACCTCAGGGATCGCCCCGTCTCGCGACCTTACCTAATTCCTCGTCGCGCAGCCTCTCCGCTGCCCTTGCCTTATGCTTGGCCGCCTGCTCGCCGGAGCAAGCAAGTGCGCCGGCGGGCGCGCCGGCGGGTGCGCCGGCGGGTGCGCCGGCTACGGAGAATAAGGCCGCATCGCCAACCTCCGTCCCAGCACCAAAGCTGGCAGCGACGCCATCCGATCCCGAAGAGGCGCTAGCCGCACCTGATGTGCTGACCTTGGAGGGCCTCGGCATGCTTAAAATTGGAGAGCCGCCTCCCGCAGGCAGCACTTGGGGCGAACGTGGCGCACAGATGCCTGGTCCGTGCCGGACCATCAGCTCGCCCGACTTCCCCGGCGTTTACGCGATCGTGGAGGAGGGCAAGGTCCGCCGCATCACCATTGGTGGGCAATCCAAGGTGAAGCTGATTGAGGGCATCGGGACAGGGACAAGCGAGGCTGCAGTCCGCGCTGCGTTCCCCGGCTTTCGCGAAGAGCGGCACAAATATGTCGAGAGCCCGGCCAAATACCTCACTGCTCCCAATGTGACCGGCAGCGATCCCGCGCTCCGCTTCGAGATCAGCCAAGAAGCCAAGGTCAGACTAATGCACGTCGGCACCATGCCGGTGCTCGGCTACGTTGAGGGCTGCGCCTGATGATGGGTTTTTGCCAATCGATCCGAGGCCGCAAACCAGGTGCCGTCGGACAGGACAGAGACGAGCGGCGCGCGCGTCCAATGTTCAGGTTCAAGCAGATGCATATAGAGGCAGTCCGCGTTGTCGGCGTCGCTGCCACAGGACTGGCCTTCTGGCAGTGGGCGACCTCCTCTCTCGGGATGCAGGAGCCTTGGGATGCCCCCGACTACCCTGCCTTCTACTTCGGCTCGCTGGGGATTTGCGCAGCTTCTGGGTACCTGTTGCCCGCGCGCCCATGGCGTTGGGCGCTGATCATTATCTTCGCGCAGCTTCCGCTTATGGTGCTCCACACAGGGCGCGTCGGCCCTTTGCTAGTCGTGGGGATAGGGTTCTTGGTGCTGCAAGCGCTGCCGGCAATACTCGCTGCAACTGCAGCTTCCCGTTTCCGGTGCACGAAGCGGCCCAAGTAGGCCTATGTCCGCATGGGCACATCACTCCGCTGCGACGCGTGGAAAGCGAATATTCGCCAGACCAGGGGACCGTCCGCTTCCGGACCGCAAACTAAGCCTCTGGTTGTCCGAAGGTGGCGCATAGCAGCCCCGCCGAACCGGCTTGAATCGAGAACTCGACGTCTCGAAGATGGAAGGCAGCTTTCCACCGATACCGTCAGCGCGCTCGAATGAACCTTCGAACCGCCCTTCAGGAGCTAGCGCCAGCAATCGCGGACGGCCTTTACGCTTTTGCCCGCTACAGCCGCCGATCACCGCCGATTGTACTACCCCTTCACTCCCACTCGATGGTTTAGGCTCAACCTAAGTCCCTCCGGCTGCTAGGCTTTCCGCCTTAGAACGTCCCACATCCCGCCCCACACACCGTCAAAAGCATGCGCTGTAGCTAAACCACTAAGTTCAATGGAGATTCTGCAGCAATCATTTTTTTCGCGGGCAACAGCAGCTATCGCTGAGCTTCGGATCAGTCGAACGCTTCAGTCGCGCTAACCCGGTCGAGCGACCTCGTCCCGAGTACCGCATACCTAGTACGCTAAGGCCCGCGCAGCCATGCCGGCAAGCCGTCCAAGCTATCCAGACGCGCGGCGCGCTGGACGCATTCTCGAGACAGCGGGCCTGAGTGCCCTACAATGCTGAGACGCGGTGCTGCTACCTCGCCGTTTCGCAAGAGAGACAACAATTCGGTGGCGAGACACCGACCGTCCTGACGCTTGAGAAGGTCAGTGCTTTTCAGTGTTGGTAGTGGAGTCGGCGCAAGAACGTGCGGGCGGTGACCAGGACGACATGGAGCCGGAAGGTGCAATGATCTTCGTCGGAGAGGCCGGGATGCGACCCTTCGGTATGCAGCATCTTGAATAGGCCGTTGATGTAGTTCTTGCCGTCCTGAGTCCACTCGTTCCGGTCGGCGGCGAGGAAGCCGATCTCGGCCAGCAACGCGCGCCGGTTCTCGGACGTCGGACGCTGCGCGGCGTCGACGGGCCGGACGGCGCGGGCGATGTCATCGAACAGGCTCTCGATAAAGGTGCGAAGCTGACCGTTCGCGGCCGCCCAGTCGCCCCGCGTATGCGCCTCGATGGCCTGGGCGAGGTGCCCCGCCGGTGTCACGAACCCGAGTTGCGACAGGAGCAGGCGGACTTCATCGTCCGTTTCAGGAAGCTCGATCTGCTCAGGAAGCGCGGCGCGAAGCGTCGGGTCCCGGCCATTGTCGCCCCAGGTCACCACGTAGCCGTCACGCGCCAAGCCGCGCAGCAGGGCTGTCTGGTCGCTGAAGGCGGGCTCCGGCCGGAGCAGCTTCACAGCTTCGCGGACCACCGCTTCGGCGAGCGTGGCGGCGCCCTCGACGGTCTGGACCACCTGGGTAGGCCGCCGCACGACGGCACGCCCGAGCAGGCCGCACTTCTTCGCCACGCTGAGGCCGGCGCCGGACGGGATTTCATTCTCAAGCGCCAGCCGGAGCACGAGCTGATCGAAGCTCGCCTGGCTATGCCGTTCGAGGAATTCGACGGCCGCGACGACGGTCGGGCGCGTGAAGGGCGTCAAGCGCACGGGCTGGTCCCTCGTCTCTCCAAGGGCGGTTGATCCATCCGCATCCCCTCACCAGCTCCGGCGCCGGCTGGAACGGTGAGCCGATCGCCAGGGCGACTCCAGCGACTCCCGCCAATGGTTGATCTCCTCGTCGACCTGGCCGAAGATGTCGCCGTGGCCGGTCATGTCGGTGACGATCGCGATGCTGACGAAGCCTTGAGAGCCTTCGCCCGCCGGCGGCAGCCGCCAGGCCTCATAGCGGGTCACCCCGGATCTCGTCGACGCCGGCGGCCTCGGGAGCCGCAGGCTCAGCACGCCTTCGTCCTTGGCGGCGATTTCGCGCGCGGTCCGCTCCATGACCTCCGGGTCGACCGTGAAGGCGTAGTGCGAGACGGGCTTGAGGATCTCGACGACGCGCGGAATCAGGTAGGTGCGCAGCACATTGTCGAGGTCGTGGAGCCCGTTCTGCCGGCTCGGCGGCGGCGGCTTGATCACCACCTCCAGGGCGACGGGGACGAGAAGCGGGTCCAGGATCCAGCCGAAGCGGCTCTGGAACGCCCGCAGCTTCTCGTCGACCTCCTCCTTCCACTTCGCGGACGCTCCGCTCACCTGCGGCAACTCGCTCAGGCGGATCCGCAGCGGGGTCGAGGCGAACGTCTGCTCCCACATGGTTGCCGTGTCGATGCCGAGCGCGCGGCCGGAGGCGTTGTACATGTAGGCGAGATCGGTCGGCGTGATCGCGGCCCGGCCGAGCAGCAGCTCCTGGGCCTGCTGGCGCCAGTGGCGCAGCATCATCTCATAGCCGGCGTCGCCGTAGAGCGGCCGCCACCGCGCCTCGCCCCGGACCATGTCCCGGAATTCGTCCAGCGTCTCGTCGAGCCGCTCCGACTGCTCCCATTCCAGGTGGTCGTAACGATCGCGGCTCTCCCGCGCATGCCGGACGATCAATCCCAAGTCCTGGACCATGGCGCCGAGCGGGCTAGCCACGACCGAAATGTCCGGCAGGCTCTCGCCGTGATGACAGGTCACCGAGAGGGCGTGTACCTGCCGGTCGTCGGCGTACAGGAGGGCGCGCCGGGTGGTGGACAAGGCGGGCCGCGGAGCGCTGAACAGGTCCAGCAGGTTCTTCGCGACGTGGTGCGAGTGCGTCGGGTTCTTGTCCGTCGTCTTCAGCGTCAGCCGCAAAGCGAGCGGGCCCCGGAAGGCGGCGCGCCGAAGCCTCGTCAGCCAGCCCAGGAGCTGTCGCTGAACATCGTCTTTGTCGCGGTCGGCCATGGACTGCTTCCGCCGGGGTTCGATCCCGTCGATGCTGAAGCGTACGCGGCGCATCGAGCGGCGCTGATGCTGGGCGATCAGACCTTCAGGTGTCTCCAGATAGTGATCACCGCCAATCCGACGCATGCCGCGCCGCGCCTCCTTGCCCGAGGCGAGGCCGATCGGCCGCCGCCTGTCACCCAACTCTCCTGAACCCGCCTCCCCCAGCACGTGGGACCAGCTTCTGCGGGCTGCCCATGTGGGACGCGGACACGCCTCTATCAACGCTGCAACCCTTCGGCGGGTGGGAGCCACATCCTGCGACGCATCCCCGTTCTTGGCCGGACCGCCTTGATCTGCTAGGGAAAGCTCGATCCCGACGAGCGTGGAAGGAGCCGCCCCGTCGCCCTTGACGGAGCTTGCTTGTGCGTCCGCACTACGCCCCCTTTCCGCCCAGCGTCTTTGAAGCAGCGCGCCTCGCGCGCGAGGCGGCGACACCGTTCAGCACGCTCCGCGAGCAGATGAAGCTGTTCGAGGACAGCCCCGTCCGGCAGCTCATTGAGCAAGCGAAGCGCGACGAGTCGATGCGCCAGGCGCTCTTCCCCCAATCCGAGCTGCTGGACCGGTTTCGCGCCGTCAGCGACATCGTCCAGGCGCAGGTGGAGCAGGACCGGCGGTGGCGAGCGATGTTCTCGCCGTCAGTGCTCGAGCAGGCCCAGACGGCGGCGAAGCTGGCCCAGACCTTCGCTCTCCCCACGGTCATGGAGACGTTCCGGACGCCCGTCGATCCGTTCGCCGACAAGCTGCTTCGCCTGCAGAGCTTCGACCTTCTCCGCCAGCCTGCGTATTTGGAGGCCTTCGCCCGCGCCTCAGCCGTGTCGGACGTGCTCGCCGAGAGCGTCCGGGTCGGGCGCGAGTTGCGGGAGGCCACGCAGGCGTTTGCGCTCGGCTCGATTCCGGCGTTCGACACCTTGGCGGGCTACCGCAACTTCCTGGACGCGGCAGGGCTTCACCTGCCCCGGTGGCCCCGCCTGCGGCTGCTCTCCGCGGCAGAGAAGCGGCGGCGGTTCAAGGCGCGGTTGCAGGAGAAGACCGAGCCGGCGCACGTCAAACGCGCGAAGACGCTGGTTCATCGCTATGAGCTGACGTTGCGCGAGATCCTCGATGCCGTCATGGCCGACGCTTATGGCGAGGACTGGGCCGAGGCGCGGCTGCCGCTGTGCGATTGCAAGGACCTTCTCGGCAAGTGGCGCAAGCGCGGCGGCGACGTGCTGGATCACGCCGACTACGCCCATTACGCCCGTATCATGAGCCACCCCGAGCATTTCGAGGCGGTGTTCGAGGCAGGGTTCGACGACCCGGCTGCCCTGGCGGCGCTGCTGAACGACGCCGGCCGCCTCCGGGCCGCCTCGCACCACCATCGCGCGTTCACGCCGGAGGACCTGCGGGATCTTCGGGTGACTTGGCGGACGATCGAGGCGGGACTGCTCGCCTTCACCGGCGATTACGAACTCGAATCCTGGGCTTGAGCGCCGTACCGGGCCTTCAACGCCTATCCCTGAACGCCGGCGTGACCTGAAGGGAATGATGAATGGCCGACAGCTGCTCGCATCTCGACACCATCCGGCGCGTAACGCCGAGCGCGCGCGGGTGCGAAGAGTGCCTCAAGACGGGCGGCTGGTGGGTGCACTTGAGGGTCTGCCGCGCCTGCGGCCATGTCGGCTGCTGCGATCAGTCGCCCGGGCGGCACGCGACGGGGCACTTTCGCGTGACCGAGCACCCGATCATCGAAGGTTATGACCCGCCCGAAGGCTGGGGCTACTGCTACGTCGATGACGCCTGGCTCGATCTCGGCGCCGACACCACGTCGCTGGACGGCCCGATCCCGCGGTTCGTCTGACGCTTAGTGCGGATGTGTTCAGCGGCGTGAGGCACAGCACGCAACCAAGCGGACGGGTTGGACGCTCCGAGCACCGGGCCGATGCGCAGCGGCCCGGCGATCACCATTTCGTCGACCTCGAGGCTTTTCAGCACCTGGCGCGCGGATTGACCTTCGACGTGGTCCGCTGCGCCGAGGTTCTCGACCACGCGCTCTGCGGTTTGAACAAGGCCAGCGGCTATCCTGACCGGCTGGTGACCTGGATCGGCGCGGGCGGCTTGGCGGCGGGCCCGTGCCCGACTTTCGATCGGGGACGCCTCCTCATCGACGTAGTCCAGGCCGTGAACCGGCAGGGCGAGTCCGGCTGTTTCGCGACCGTGCTCGGCAAGTCGGACGAGCGCGAGACCGCGCCGGCCGTGTTCCTGTCGATGCATTCGCCGACGCTCGATGTCCCGATGCGGACGGAGTTCCCGCTCCGCGCTCTGCTTCGGGGTAACCCGCCGCTCGCGGGAACCTACACGCTCTACCTGCAGGCGCTGCTGGCGAGCACAGGGCACGACTACGTCTATTACGGCGTCACCAAGCGCGGCTGGAACCTCCGCTTCAGCGAGCACACCCGCGCGGCCGTCGCCCAGAAGTCGAAGCGACTCCTGGCGCGCACGCTAAAGGACCTCGTCGATGCGCGTGTGGCGGAGCTCTCGGGCGCCGCCGACGAACGGCCGAAGCTGAGGGGCCTCGTCAACGCCATCTGCGGCGTCGGGCTGACCAAGGCGGACGCGCTTGAGGCGGAGGAGGCGGTGGTCGACAAGTACAGCCTCGCTTCGAAACACCCCTATGGTCTGAACATGATCCCCGGCGGGCTCGCCGGCCTCCGTCATGCCGGCCGGTTCGCGCGCAAAAGCCGGCGCGGCGCATGACGCACCACATCTTCTTCTCCTGGCAGAGCGACACGCCGGCCAAGGTCGGGCGCAACCTTATCGAGAGGAGCCTTGAACGCGCGATCGGCAAGCTTCGCGCCGACGCCGATGTCGATCCCGCGGACCGGGACATGGCGGTGGATCGGGACACGCGCGACGTGCCCGGACTGCCGCCCATCTTGGAGACGATCCTCGGCAAGATCGACGGCGCGGCCGTTTTCGTGTCCGACCTCACCTACGTGGCTCAGCGAGAGGGCGGCGGCCGGACGCCGAACCCGAACGTCTGCATCGAGCATGGCTACGCACTCAAGGCGTTGAGCTGGCGGCGCCTGATCGCGGTGATGAACACGGCCTTCGGCCATCCCGACCAGCACGAGCTGCCGTTCGACCTCCGCCACGCGCGGCGGCCGATCATGTTCGAGTGCGCCCCGGATGCGGACGCCGATACCCGCCGGCGTGCGCGCGAGGAGCTGACGGCCGGGTTCGTCCAGGCGCTCCGTTCGATCTTCGACGATGAAGCGGCGCGCGCAGCGCTGCGCCCGGCGCCCCCCGCCGAGCCGCATCCGCACGATGTCGAGCTCCTGGAGAAGGTGCGTCGGCAACTGTCGTTGGGACTGCGGCGCTTCCTCAACCAGCACAGCTTCGGAACCCCCTACCCGTTCGCGATGCTCGATCCGCTGCACGAGATGAACGCGGATTGGGTCGGGGCCGCCTACGAGTTCCACGACGAGGTCCTGCAGGCGAGCTTCGTCGAGGTGAGGACGCGCGCCGCGGAGCTCGGGCGTCTGGTGCTGGAGCGCCTCTATGCGATGGACGCCAACCCCAGCATGGGCTCGCCCAAGACAGGCGTCGACCGTGCGCAGGGCATCCAGCCGAGCACGCTCGACGCGATCCGGGCGATGAACAGGATAGCCTCGGAACTGAGCGACGCCATCGACGACTTCGATCGTCTGGCCCGCGACCGGGTGCGGGTCGCGTCCGCCGTGCACGCACCGGCCGAACAGCCGAAGGCGCGCGACGAGCGGGAGGTGGCCGCCGCGGCGCTGCTTGGCGAACTCGCGTTCGACGCCAGCCGAGGCGCGCTCCCCGAGATCGTCAGCCGGCCGCGCGCGACATTGAGGCTGGCGCCGTTCGCAGCAACGGAGCGTCGGCGTCTTGACGCCGCCCTGGTCGCCCGCGCCCAGCTTCAATTCCCACCGTCGCCGACGGCTCGGGTCGCCACCGACGCCGACGGGCGGCAGTGGTGGAGCTGCGCGCCGCCCCAGCGCGTGACCGATAAGCCCAATCCGGAAACGCGATGGCGGATGCGGCTGGTGAGGCCGGGCGGCCTCGAATACCAGGCCACGACCGGTCATCGCGTCGATGACGATCCGGAGATCCTCGTCGACGGCCGCAGGCTCGAAGCGCTGATCGTCCGCACCCTGGAGCGAATGGCGGCGATCGCGGCGGAGCTCGGACTCGACGGTCCCGCGCTCGTGCAAGTCGGTCTGGACGGCGTCGAGGACGTGATCTTGACGCGCGCTCGTCCCGGCGGCCGCCGTATGCGCATTCCCGAGCTCAACCTGCCGGTCGCCAGGATCGCGGACCTGACAATGCCGATGGGGTCAGTTCTCCGCGAACAGCTCGACATCCTGTGGCAGGCGGCCGGATGGGCGGACGGGTCGCCATCATACCCAGATGAGGCTTGGGCGGGCTACTCGGCCGAGCTCGGCTACGAGCTGGAGTGAAGGCGGCCCCCTCCCCGGACGGCCGGGCGCGGGCTCCGCGCGGGGCCCACCCTTCCCGGTCCCGGCGCGCCGGCTCACGCCAGCGAACGTGCCGGCCCCAGATCATCGCCCCCGCCGGCCGCCTCAAGCGAGTGAAGCGGCCGGCGGGGTCAAAGCGAGCACCGACCAGCAGGCGTCCGATCGGTCGCGCGGCTCACGCCGCGTGTGCGGCGGCGGGCCGGACGCGCACGTCGTCGATCTCGACCTGCACGCGGCGTTCAGCGACGAGCTGCGCGATGTCGCGCAGGAAGCGCCGGAGCAGCCAGGTCTTCTTGATCTCGAATTCGTGCCAGGCGCGCCGACGGGCCACCTCGTCATTGAAGCCGTCGAGGCAGCCGAACCCGGCGGCGCGCTGCATGGCGTATTGGAGTCGCCACCGAGCTTCTTCGGGGGCGTCGCGGTCGATCACGCGCACCCACGCCACGTGCAGGCTGCCGCTGCGGATGCGGAGCGGCGCGCAGATGCGCCGACCCGGGAACTGGATGATCTGAGCCATTGGTCTATCCTTTCGCGGTCCGAAGGATAGCGAGGGGCCGGTGAACCGCTGCAGCCGACGACCTCGCCCGCGGCGCACCGCGGGTTCGGTCAGCGGCTGCTCGTTCGTCGAGCAGTTCAGCTACTGCGGTCGCCCGCAGGCGGCTCTGGTCGTGCCAAGCACGACGGGCCCTGACACGAAGCATCTGGGGTCGCCAGGCGCCGGTGTCCAGCCCTGAGCAGACGCTATGATCAACGGAGCGTCGGCGACGCCCGCCCACTCGAGCTAAAGGTGTCCCGTCGCTCCGACCGGTCAGGGTTGCCGGGGCGCGACACGCCGGATGTGGGACAATGCGAGTTCTAGATCGTCCGCGATCAAGTTGGAAAGCTCGTCCAGCCGCGACAGACTGCTTTGCGCCTGCGGCGGCACGGCTTCGGTCCACGAGAGGTCGAGCCGGGCGTCTTCTCCGCTGAGAATCGCGGCGCGGTCGAACGCGCGCCACCGTGCGCCGTCGGCCTGGGCCTGCCTCTTCGTCCGGTCGTTCGCTCGGTACATCTCGACGAACTCGACCAGGTCATCGCCCCTCAGCGGCTTGGCCTTGAGTGAGAACCGGTTGTCGGACCGAAGATCGTAGACCCAGACCTGTCCCGTTGGCTCGGGCCGATGCTTGTCAAAGAACAGCACGTTGGCTTTGACCCCCGCCGCGTAGAACAGGCCTGTCGGCAGGCGCAGCAAGGTGTGGATGTCGCACGTCTCCAGCAGCCGCCGTCGGATCGCAGCAGCCGGACCGGATTCGAACAGCACGTTGTCCGGGATCACCACCGCAGCGCGCCCGCCGGGCTTCAGCAGCGCTGTAATGTGCTGCAGGAAGTTGAGCTGCTTATTGGCCGTCTGAACCCAGAAGTCCGGCCGGACGACGGTCAGTTCGTCGACGATCCGTCCAGCCTTTCGGTCCGCGCCGGCGTAGGTGACGCTGCCTTTGACGCCGAACGGCGGATTGGTGAGGATGACGTGTACGTGCGACGTCGGGGGATCCTTCAGCGAGTCCGCGCAGCTGATCGGTAGTTCGTCCTCGGCCTGGCCCGAGACGCCGTGCAGCAGTAGGTTCATGGTGGCGAGGCGAGCGACCTCCTCGACGAGTTCAACGCCGCGGATGGCCCGGGTGCGCAGATGCGTGAGCTGCTCCGGCGTGAGGTCCGGATTTTCAGATAACAGATAGTCGTGCGCCGCCAGGAGGAAGCCGGCGGTGCCGCAGGCGGGATCGCAGACCACCTCGCCTGGGCGCGGGTCGACGCAGCGGACGATCGCTTCGATGAGCGGCCGTGGGGTGAAATACTGCCCTGCCCCGCTCTTGGTGTCGCGGGCGTTCTTCTCGAGCAGGCCCTCGTACGCGTCGCCCTTGAGGTCGGCCGAGAGTCCCGACCATTCGGTCTGGCCGATCAGATCGACGATCAATAGCCGAAGCTTGGCGGGGTCCCGGATCTTGTTCTTGGCGTTGCGGAAGATGAGGCCGAGCGTGCCTTCGCGCTGACCCAGTGCGTCGAGCACCTGGCCGTACTGACGGTGCATCTCCTCGGCATCAAGACCGATCAGGGACTTCCAGCCATGTTCGATCGGCACCGGCCCATCGGGCTGCTCGTCGGACATTTTCAGAAACAGGAGGTAGGTGAGCTGCTCGACGTAGTCGGGATATGACAGGCCGTCATCGCGAAGCACGTTGCAGTATTGCCAAAGCTTGCGGACGAGGTTGGAAGCGGCGTCCCTCATGCAGCCGCCTCGTTCACAGCCGGATCGGCGTTGATGATGTGCGGGAGCACTTCGCGTTCAACCCACGCGCGGAAGCGGTGGTGGCGGATGTATGCTTGCGCCGCTCGTGAATAGGGCTGGTGCGGCTGCGTCATCTCGATGAGGCTGCCGACCACGCGGTTCAGCTGGTCACGGGCGCCGGGCTCACCGCGCTCAAGGCTCGCGTCGGCGGCGTTCCCGTCGTCAACGCGCCGGGTGATCTCCGTGTACAGCATCTGCCGCTGCCTTTTTATCGAGGGCCAGTCGAGGTGCAGGTGCACGCGGCTGGCGTTGAAGCGGCGCTTGGCGACGTCATCGTTGGCGAACCGGGGCGACAACGCGACTTTGCCGTTGATGTCGAAGGTCAGGAACGCCGCATCGGCCGCGCTGACAGGGTCAAACAGCATCGGACGCTCGTGACAGGCCGCGTTCGGGTCGCGCCATCGCTCTGCGGGGTTGAGCAGCGGGAAATGATCGCCCTTGCCGTGCGTGTCGCCCGTATCGGGGTTCTCCCGAAGACGATTGGCTCGGTGGCAGCTCAGTCGGAAGTTTCGCCAGTTGAGCGCTTCCCACCAGTACCCGCCGTGTTCCTTGTCCTCGTCGATGCGACCCTTGGGTCGGTAGTGATCGATGTCGTCGTCAGTGCCCGGGTTGACGCATTCCGTGTACCAACACTTCTCGCCGTAGACCCGCTCAAAGTGCGCTCGGAAAGCTACCCAGCGGCCGCGATAGCGCTCGATCAAGGCTTGCCGACGCGTGGCATCGGCCTCCGCCCGGATCTCGGCGTAGGCGTCTTCTGCGGCTCGGATAACGGGAGCGGCCTCCGGATCGCCGACCATGAGGTTCAGGTTGATGTACCGCATCAAGAGGTCGTGTCGCCTTCGACCGCGATCTCCGCGACGATGTCGGCCGCAAGCTTCTCGCGGTCGCGTAGCTGCTCGGGCGTCAGCTCGACGGTGTTGCGCCACTCGGGACGCTCACGTTCGGTCCATTTCTGCAGGAACAGCTCAAATAGCTTGTCCTGCGACGAGCGCCAGAACCCCATGCTGTCCAGCCGCTCGGTGACCGTCTTCAGCTCTTCACGCTCCTCATCGCTGAGCGCCCCCTCTTTAGCGGACAGGCGACGCTGCGTGTCGAGGTCGCGCTGGGTCGGCAGGTCGAGGCCGCCCGAGCGGAGGCGGAAGAGGTCGCTCGAGAGGATCGCCTCGATCCCCATGCCGCGAGGATCCTGCGCCGGTGGCTTCGCGCTCACGCGACCCTGTTTGTCGCGCAGGAAGACCTGGACCTCGGTCGCCTCAAGCCGTGAAAACACCAACGGGTCGTGCGAGGTCATGATGATGTGACACGTCTCTCCTCGCTGTTTGAGCTGGATGAATCGGTCGAGGAACTCGAGATACTGGGTGCTCCAGGCGGGGTTGAGGTGCGTGTCGGGTTCGTCGAGCAAGAACAGCGCTTCGTCCTCGGCGGTGAACTTCAGAAGGCCAAGCACGAGCAGGAGCTGCTGCTCGCCCTCGCTGAGGTCGCGGTAGGTGACGGCCCCGCCTCCGACGGCCTCCGTCATGCGCACCCGGGTGCGCACCTCTGCGAGAACTTTGGAGATGTACGTGCTCTCAAGCGCGGTGAAGAAGGCGTATTGCGTTCCGTACGACCGGTAGACCTCGGCGAGCGCTTCCGCCCCCGGCAGGAACAGGTAGAGGGACTCGACCAGCGGATCCTTCGTGAGGTCGACGGGGATCCGTCTGTCCATGCGCATCGGCAGCAGGGCGGCTGCGTACAGGTGGTCGAGGAAATCCCGCACTTCGCCGTCGGCTTTCCAGAAGCGCGGGTCCCCTCCCGTTTTGCCGCTCGTCGACCAGGGCGGGCGCTTCAGGGCGAACAACACGCTGTCCAGGCCCTCGATCTGCAGATGGTCGCGCAGGAACTGGCGATCTTCCTCTCCTGCGCCGTTCGCTGGATCCATGAAGAAGGCAAGCAAGGCGAACTGCCCATGGAGCGTCTGGGCGTAGAAAAGGCGTCGCAGCGCGTTCGAGTCCACGGGGGACGCGGCCCCCTTGGCTCGGGGCTTGATGATGCGCCGGTAATAGCGGCGGCGGTGCTCCTCGTAGAGGCTGGCGAGCCGGTCGCTCGGCCCGGAGTAATATCCGAATACGAAGGCCGGCCGGAACATCGGCTTTCCGAGGTCATCCACCTCCATGAAACGCCGCTTGGGAATTTCGAGGTAGGCTTGCTGATCGCTGTCAAGGATCGCGAAGCTCGGCACCCGGTCGGCTTCGGCCGTGACGCGGATGTTCTGGCCGCGGCATCGATATTTAAGATCGTAGGAGAAGGGCGCGGGCAGATCGAGGTCAAGATTCCGAAAGATGAGCGTCAGGGCTTCGATCAGGTTCGACTTGCCGGCGCCGTTCTCACCGACCAGCACAGTGTAAGGGGAGGTTTCGTCGAAATCGACGCAGAAGTCCTTGAGGTTCTTCCATTCGCCGATCGTCACGGCATCAAGACGCATTCTTGAGCTCCACCGGCGCGTTCTCGCGGACATCGCTGGTCGGTTCGACTCCCCGTCCGACCTCCTCGCGCAGAGCGATGTAGAAGGCCTCCACATCGCCTGCCGAGTCCCGGTCGTAGCCGGCCGCGGCGAACAGCTCCGGCATCGGCAGGGCTCGCCCGGCTTCGGAGAGCACGTTGATCAAGCTCTTGATGCCGTCGGGCTTGCGGGCGGCGCGGCGCGGGGCCTTGGTCACGGCGTTCTCCTTTTCGACAGGCGCGGGGAGCGATCGCTCGGCTTCGGGCGGCGGTCCCAGCCGGGCGAGCAGAGCCGTGGCCGGTTCGTCCTCTGGGTGTTGAGCGACAAGGCGTCCGCTTACCGCCGCCGCCCAGATTTCCCGGAGCATGGTTTGGAACCGGGCGAGCGAGGCATCCACAATCCGCCGCTGTTCGCGGGAGGCGGCGAGACGAGCCTCCGCCTCCGCGACGATGCGGGTCTGCTCTGCCTCTGGAGGCAACGGAAACTTCAAGCCCGCGAAACGCGACGCCCCGAGGTGCTGAATACCGACGCCCCGCGCTGCGTGAGCGAACGCTCCGCTTCCCGCCATGTGCCGGAAGACCAGGAACGCGTAGGCGGACGTGCAGGCTCGAGGACGAAAGCGGACGACGGTGTTCTGGAAGCAGCAGCCCGCGATCTCTCCGTTCCAAACCGCGGGCCTACCGACATGGGCTGATGAACCTGACGCCTCCGTCAGCACGACATCGCCCGCCTGCAGCTCGTAAACCCGACGCTCCTCGGGATTGAAGTCCATTCGGAGCACGTCGGTGAGGTCGAGACCGTCGACGGTGATGTTGGCTGCACGAATGTAGGGCGTAGGATGCTCGCCTCGCTCGAACTCCGGGGCGCGCTGCCTTCCAAGCCGGACGTCCCCGACTTGGCCTACGGTCGGAGCCGCCCAGCCTGGCGTGGCGGCGGGCGCGGCGACGTCCAGGCCGGCGAACAACGACCTGTCCTCATCGCCGCGAGTTCGGGCGAGCAGCTCAGCACCCGATTCGAAGGATCGTCCCTCGCGCTCGGCCAGTGAGGCTTCGGGTTCGACGAGGGCGCCGGTAACGGCGGCCTCAAGAATGAGGCGGTCCTGTTCGATCGTCTGGGACAGGGCGGATTGGAGCGCTGCTTGCGCGGACGCGAGCTCGGTGGCCCTGCGGTTCGCCTCGTCGACGATGCGCTGCTGCTCGGCGAGCGGGGGCAGAGGAAACGGCAGCTCCGCCAATCGACCGGCGCCTAGATGCTGGATGCCGACGCCGCGGGCGGCTTCCGCAAACGCGCCGCTCTCCGCCATGTGGCGGAAGACGATCCAAGCGTAATCGGGGAGGACTGCGTGAGGGCGAACCCTGATAACGGTGTTCTGAAAGCAGCACTCGGGGAGCTCGCCTCGCCAGATTGCGGCGCGCCCGACTTGGTCGGCGCTGCCCGAGGCCTCCGCGAGAACGATGTCGCCGGGCTCCAGCCGGAACACCCCGCGCTCCGAGGGCGTGAAGTCCATTTCGAGGACGTCGCGGAGGTCGAGACCTGTCGCGGTAATGTTTGCGGCCCGGAGATACTTGGTTGCGAACTTGCCGGTATGGCGATCGGGAGAGCGCTGGCGTCCGAGCCGCACGGCGCCGACGCGAGCGACGGTTGCCATCGCCCAGCTGTCCGGCACCGCTTCGCTCGTCGTCGTCACCGCATCCAACCCGTTGGCTGATGACCGCCTGACCCGGGGTGGACGCGATGTTATCGAGACACTCGGCGCCGCCCTTGATCCGTCCGGCCAAGAGCCGTACATTAGCCGGGAGATAAGGACCAAGGCAATGGCCCGCCGAGCATCCGCTACGAAAGATCCGTCCCGTACGCGCGGCGAGCGGCTGGAAGCTCGAATTTCGGCCGATCAGAAGAACCTCTTCCTTCGCGCGGCCGAGCTCCAAGGCCGGACGCTGACAGACTTCGTGATCGCGAGCGTCCATGAGGCGGCGGTTCGAACCATCGACGAGATGCAGACGATACGTCTCACCGAACAGGAAAGCCGGGCTTTCGCGGAGGCGGTCGTGAACCCACGCGAGCCGAGTCCACGGTTGAAGGCCGCTGCTCGCCGCTACATCGACACGCTCGGGCGCTGAGCGGCTCGGGCGGCCGTTTTGCAAATCGAGTCGCTAAACGACGGGCACGACCGGACCGGGTTCGTGAGCGGGGTGGACCCGCTGGACCGGTATTTCCGAACGCAGGCCGGTCAGGACGTCCGCAAGCGCGTGGCCTCCTGCTTTGTGCTGACCGAAAGCGACGGTGGGGCTCCGATCGGGTTCTACACGCTGGCGGCCACCTCGCTCGCGTTGGCGGACCTGCCGGCGGCTCTCGCGAAGCGCCTGCCGCGCTATCCGACCGTGCCGGCCACTCTCATGAGACGGCTCGCCGTAGACATACGGCGCCGGCGGCTCGGATTGGGTCAGCTGATGCTGCTGGACGCTTTCAGCCGAACGCTGCGCAGCGACATCGCCGCCTTCGCCTTCGTCGTGGACGCTAAGGACGAAGAAGCCGCAGCCTTCTACGCGTCGCACAGCTTCATTCCGCTGACAGCAGACAGCCGCCGCCTATTCGTACCTATGGCCGAGGTGGCAAAGATCTTCGCCTGAAGCACGTCGCAGCAAAGGCCTTTACGGCATCTCCCGCTTTGATTTGGGCGGGGAAATCACGCTCGTTCGTTCTCTAGAGGAAGAGACTTGCGGCTGTCGCCGTGACGGGTTGAGGGTCGAGAGAGAGGCTCCCGGCCAGCCCGTCGCGGAGACGAGCTATGAGCAACGTAGGGGTTCTGGACGCCCGCCGTGATCCGAGCGGCGGCTACAAAGTGGATGTCAGTCGGGGGCAGCGGATCGGGCGGGTGTCGTCCGAGTGGTTTTCGCGGCCGGCGGACGAGCGCTACCTGTCCCTGTCCGAGCTGATGGCGTCGGTGAAGGGTCGCGCCGAGCGCAGCCGCACCCGCACGGTCGACAGCGCGGCGGTGCGGGTCGAGGCGAGCCGCGACAATGCCGAGGCGCTCGCGCTCGTACTTCCCGGCTCGGCCGAGCCGATCGCGCCGACTCACTGGAGTTTCGGCCAATTGGCTGGCCTGGTCGGCGCACCGGCCGCCTATCTGCGCCAGCTGCCGGCCGCGCTGGCCGGCATCAACCTGCAGTACGGGCTCAGCTCGCATCGCGCCGAGAAAGTGAAGACGTTGGAGAGTGAGGAGGGCCGCATTGAGCTGCGCGCCGTCACTGGCCCCGACTACGGCCGCATCTACGACCACGATCTGGTCGCGGCCGTGCAACGCATCGCGGGCGATGGGACCGGCGACACGCGCTGGAAGGTGCCGGGCGTGCTCGACTGGTCCACGGGGGTCTACAACCCGCGTGTCGACGTGACACAGGACACGACTACCCTGTACGCGTCCGACCGCGACGTCTTTCTCTTCCTGGTCGATGACCTGAACCCGATCGAGGCCGGACGCCTGCCCGACGGCTCGCCCGATCTCTACTTCCGCGGCTTTTACTGCTGGAACTCGGAGGTGGGCGCGAAGACGCTCGGAATGGCGAGCTTCTACCTCCGCGCCGTCTGCCAGAACCGCAATCTCTGGGGCGTCGAGGACTTCGAGGAGATCAGCATCCGGCACTCGAAGTACGCGGCCAACCGCTTCGCGCACGAGGCCGCGCCGGCGCTGACCCGCTTCGCGGACAGCTCGCCCATGCCGTTCGTCAACGGCATCCGGCATGCGCGCGAGCGCATCGTGGCCCGCACCGGTGAGGATCGGTCCGACTTCCTGCGCAAGCGCGGGTTCGGCAAGGCCGAGACGGCGAAGATCATCGAGACGGTGCTCGCCGAAGAGGGCCGCCCGCCCGAGAGCGTGTTCGACTTCGTCCAGGGCATCACCGCTTACGCCCGGGGCAAAACACAGCAGGACGCGCGACTCGATCTCGAAGGCCGCGCCAAGAAGCTGCTCGACCGAGCGGCCTGAGCGGGCCGCCCACTTTCCACCTTTCCTGCGGCGTCGTCCTCTCCAGAGTGAGAGGGCGGCGCTGCGCTTCGTGACGGGTTTGAGGGTCGGGAGAGGTTCCCGGCCAGCCCGTCATGGAGAACCGTCATGGCCAAGGCCCAACCGAAGATCAGCTTGAGCGAGCAGCGTGCGATCCCGCTCGACAAGCTCGTGCTGTCCCAGTCCAACGTCCGTCAGGTGAAGGCGGGCGTCGCCATCGAGCAACTCGCCGAGGACATCGCCCGGCGCACCCTGCTCCAGTCTCTCACCGTCCGCGCCGTCGTCGACGAAGCCGGTCAGGAGACCGGCATGTTTGAGGTGCCGGCCGGAGGCCGTCGCTTCCGCGCGCTGGAGCTGCTGGTCAAGCAGAAGCGCCTGGCGAAGAACGCGCCCATCCCATGCGTTGTCCGTACGGAAGGCTTGGCCGAGGAGGACAGCCTCGCCGAGAACGTCCAGCGTGCGCCCCTGCACCCGCTCGACCAGTTCCGCGCCTTCCAGGCCATGCGCGAGAAGGGCATGGGCGAGGAGGAGATCGCGGCCGCCTTCTTCGTGTCGGTCGCGGTCGTGAAGCAGCGGCTGCGTCTCGCGGCGGTCAGCCCGGCGCTGCTCGACGTCTATGCTGAGGATGGGGTCACGCTCGACCAGCTGATGGCGTTCACGGTTAATCCCGACCACCAGCGTCAGGAGCAGGTCTGGGAGGCGCTGCAGCGGCACCATTCCAAGCAGCCCTACGAAATCCGGCGCATGCTGACCGAGGGCGCCGTGCGCGCCTCGGACAAGCGCGCGCAGTTCGTCGGCGTCGATGCGTATGTCGAGGCCGGCGGCGAGGTGCTGAATGACCTGTTCCAGTCGGACGACGGCGGTTGGCTGCAGGACGCGTCCTTGCTCGACATGCTCGTGGCCGAGAAGCTGCGCGAGGCGGCGGACGAGGTCGCGGCGGAGGGGTTCAGGTGGGTCGAAACCTTCGTCGATCTGCCCTACGCCCACCTCTACGGGTTGCGTCGGCTCACCGGCGAGCAGACTCCGCTGACGCCCGAGCAGGAGGCCGCGCGCGACGCGCTCCAGGCCGAGGCCGAGCGGATCGAGGCCGAGTTCGCCGAAGCCGAGGAGTTCTCGGACGAGGCGGACCAGCGCATGGGCGAGATCGAGACGGCGCTGGAGGAGCTGGAGAACCGGCCCTTGGTGTTCGACCCGGCCGAGGTTGCAATCGCGGGCGCGTTCGTCAGCCTCGGAAGCGATGGTCGGCTTCGGATCGACCGCGGCTACGTCCGGCCTGCGGACGAGCCGCCTCTTCCCCAGCCGGAGCCCTCGCTGGAGGTCAGCGACACCGACGCGCAAGCGGTTGAGCACATCGCAGCAAGCAGCGACGGCGGCGGGGCTACCGTCGTCAGTGAGCCGGCTCCCGCCCCTGAGCCGGAGGAGGACGAAGGCATGCGTCCGATCCCGGATCGGCTGCTCGCCGAGCTGACCGCCCACCGCACCGTTGCGCTCAGAGATGCGCTCGGCAACGACCCGCACGTGGCGTTCCTCGCCTGCCTGCACGCGCTCGTGCTTCGGCGGTTCTACAGCTACGCGCTCGACAGCTGTGTTGAGATCGAAGCCAAGAGCGTCGGCTTTGCGCACCAGGCGCCCGGGCTGGCCGAGACGGCTTCGGCCAAGTCGGTCGACCGGCGGCACGACGCTTGGGCGGCGGCTCTGCCGAAGGAGCCGGAGGCGTTGTGGGACAAGCTGGTCGGCTTCGACCATGACACCCGCCAGCACCTGTTCGCGCACTGCGTCGCCCTCTCGGTGAACGCGACCTACGGCGCCTACAACCGGCGGCCCCGCGCGCTCGCGCACGCCGACCGCCTAGCGGCGGCGGTCGACCTCGACATGGCGGGCGTGGGCTGGAGCCCGACCGTGGACAACTTCCTCGGCCGGGTCACCAAGGCGCGCATCGTCGCTGCGGTGCGTGAGGCCCGGGGCGAACGGCAGGCGCAACTGATCGACCACCTCAAGAAGGGCGAGATGGCCGAGCGGGCGCAAGGGTTGCTCGCCGGCAGCGGCTGGGTGCCGGAGCCGCTGCGCACGCCGGGTCGCGAGCTGCCGAGCCCGGTCGAAGAGAGCCCGGCGCCGATCGTCGCCGCCGACGCGGTCGACCCCGAGCCGGCCGGCGTAGAGACGGCGACAGACGGCGGCGAACCGGCCATGGGCGAAGACGGCGACCTCGCCGATGATGAGCACGTCGCGGAGGTGGACGCCCCCTACGCCTACGCGGCCGAGTAGGTCCGTCCCTGCCTGCTCACCCGAGGGCCCGCCGTTCCCACCAAGGGCGACGGCGGGCCCTTTCTTCATGCCGAGGTGCATCATGCGCGACCACGCATCCGACCTGGCGCGTCGCTTGGCTCAGAACGCCGAGGCGGTGTGCCGCCATTATCTCTCCAATGGTCGCCGGCAGGGCCATTACTGGCTGGTCGGGGATGTCGAGAACTCCGCGGGGCGCAGCCTTTACGTCCGGCTCACCGGCCCGGAGTCGGGCAAGGGCGCCGCTGGAAAGTGGACCGACGCCGCTACCGGCGAGCACGGCGACTTGCTCGACCTGATCGCCGCCAACCAGCGCCTGACCGACCTGACCGAGGTACTCGCCGAAGCCCGCCGGTTCCTATCACTTCCCAGCCCGGAGCCGATAAGTCACGAGCCGCTACGGCGCGTTCCGACCGGCTCGTCCGAAGCGGCTCGACGTTTGTTCGGGATGTCTAAGCCGATCTGGGGCACGCTGGCCGAGACCTACCTGCGCCGGCGTTGCCTGACTGATCTCAGCGGCACTGGAGCGCTTCGCTTTCACCCCCACTGCTTCTACCGCCCCGAAGCTGATGAGGCGACCGGGCGCGAAGCCTGGCCCGCGGTCGTTGCGGCAGTCACCGACCTGAGCGGCGCGATCACCGGCGCGCATCGTACTTGGCTCGACCCGACGACCGTCCACAAAGCCCCGGTCGCCTCGCCAAGACGCGCTATGGGGCAGCTTCTCGGGCACGGGGTTCGCTTCGGCGTCGCCACCGACGTGCTCGCAGCCGGCGAAGGTGTCGAGACCATGCTGTCCTTGCGGCAGGTTCTGACCACGCTCCCTGCCGTCGCAGCACTCTCGGCCGCGCACCTCGCGGCCCTCCAGCTCCAACCGAGGCTGCGCAGGCTCTACATCGCTCGCGAACGGGACGTCGCCGGACACCGCGGGGCGGACACCCTGGCCACTAGGGCACGCGAGGCCGGGATCGAGCCGCTGATGCTCGACGCGTGTGGAGGCGACTTCAACGACGACCTTCGACTGCTTGGGATGGACGCGTTCTCGGGAAACTTGCGGGTGCAGCTCGCCCCGGAGGACGTCGAACGCTTCCTGTTCCCGGCGAAGCGTAGGCGCAGGACGGCGGCTTAGCTGTTCAGGTCAGTATCGGGACGGGCACACCGATACGGGAGAGCCGCGCCTTCGGCCTTCCGAGAGGGGCGATCGGACCGGAGCCGGGCCGGTCAGGCAACGGCTGCGGCCGACTTTCTTCCCCGCCGCGTGCCGCGGCTCCTCGCGAGACAAGAAAGCCGGCCTTCGCCGTCCTGCGCTGCACTCCGGCCGCGGGCGGAGGCCCGCGGTGCAAGCCCGGTCCGCCCCCGCTCTTCGTCGCCCGTGAAGGCCGCGAGAGGCGCGGCCCCGAGCCGGAGCACCCCATCATGACCGACCACGACGAACCGCACGCCGAGTCTCCCACCGCCGCCATCCTTGCCGAACTCCAGCTCTACGGCTTCCGCCCCTTCCAGGACGAGCCCGACCCGAGACCCTTGCCCGAGGGCGACCGCGTTACCGGTGCCATCGCCGACATCTTCGACGCCCTCGTCTCGACGCTGGAGGATACCCGGCTCGAACCCGACCTCGACGATCTGCTCTGGGGCACCGTCAACCTGTTCCACCGCGCCGCCGAACGCGTCGAACGCGAGCTGGACGACAACGAGCAGGCGCAGCGGCGGAGCCAGCGTGAGCAGGATGGGTCTGAGGTCCGCTCGGTCGAGCTCGAACAGCTCCTGGTCCAGGGGCTGACGCTCATCGAACGCCGCAACGCTCACGAACTCATGCGCGACACCGCCGCGGACCTCTACCGCAACCACATCGGCTCCGCCTGGCAACCCCGTCACGGATCGCTGGTCAACCGGAAGGCGCTCACCTCGGCGGTGATCGACAGCCGGGACTTCATCTCCGCCCGCCGCCGGGCCGAGACCGAGGTGATGCTGCCCGCTGGAGCGAAGATCGCCTTCACAGGAGGCCGTGAGTGCAACGACACGGCCGCGATCTGGGCCGCGCTCGACCGGGTGCACGCCAAGCACCCTGGCATGGTCCTGCTGCACGGCGGATCACCGACGGGAGCCGAACGCATCGCCGCCTGCTGGGCCGACAACCGCAAAGTCGCTCAGGTCGCCTTCAAGCCCGACTGGGCCAAGCACGCCAAGGCCGCCCCGTTCAAGCGCAACGACGCGATGCTGGACGTGCTGCCGATCGGGGTCGTCGTGTTCCCCGGCAACGGGATCAACGACAACCTGGCCGACAAGGCCCGCAAGCTCGGGATTCCGCTGTTCGACTTCCGGAAGGGCGGCGCGTAAGCGCCGCCCTCTTCAGGGCCTCGGAGGTGCGTGGCTCACATCTATCTCGCCAGATGCAGCCGCAAGAAAGTCGGTAGTGGCTAGCGCTATTTTCGGCAGGAAGTGCTTGCTTGAATAGATCAGCCGGGTGCCGGTGATGGTTCAATTCTGGTCGAGCGCAAAGTTTTTGCGGATGGACCGATCGATGGCTTGGGCTGGCGCGATCTTCCGCAAGCGACTGAGAAGCCGAGCTTGGAAGCCCACCGGGAACCGCGCAAACGAAGGATGACCGAGTGCACGTTCCACCGTCCGGGCGACCGCGGTCGCCTCTGGCGCCCGGGCGATCTGCTCGCCGATCACTGCAAGCACACGCTCGCGCTGAGCCGCGTACGCTTCCGAAGGTCGCTCCGCCCGCACCGAGGCAGCGTCGATGTTCGTGCGCGTAAAGGCTGGTTGGACCAACATGACACGGACGCCGAACGCGCGCACTTCGTGGTCAAGCGACTCCGACAGACCTTCCAAGGCGTGTTTCGTCGCGGCGTAGACGCCCATGTAGGGCGCAGGAAGGAAACCCACGATCGAGCTGATGTTGACGATGCGGCCGAACTGCTGGCTTCGCATCGCCGGGAGCACGGCTTGAGACATGCGCATCACTCCGAGTACGTTTGTCTCGAAGAGGGCGCGCGCCTGCTCAAGCGAAGTCTCCTCGACCGCGCCGAGGATTGAGCCGCCCGCGTTGTTCACCAGCCCGTCGATCCGGCCCGCCCGCCGGAGCACGGTCTCGACCGCTTCGCGCGCCAAAGCGTCGTCCGTCACGTCGAGTTGGAGAAACTCGATGCCAGCCGACCCGCGCAGCACCTTCGGTCGCCGCGCACCCGCGAATACTCGCCAACCCCGGGCCGCGAGATACTGCGCGGACACCTTGCCGATGCCCGACGAAGCACCGGTCACGAGCACAACCCGGCCCGGCTCCGTCATCTCACGCTCTCCACCAATCCAGCCGAGCAAGCCTAGGAGCGTTCTGGCGGAGGCGGCATGGTTGATCGAACGCTTGGCTGCGCGAGTCTACGAGCGAGATACTCGGAAAGCTTTGATCGAGCGGCGATCATGTTACCCCCCGCAGGCGTGTTAGAAAGGTAGAACAGGATCGGGACCAGGTAGGCGTCGACGCGCTCTATGCCCTCCCCGCCGATCTCGCCCGCGCTAACGGCCTTATCGAGCACGTCGAGCGCCGCTTCGACCTTGGGCGCGAGCGCCTCGATCAATACGCGGTCCGGCTGACCATCTTCGGTGGCCGGAAACATATGAGCAAGGACGTACTGGCGCACGAGCAGAGGTTCGACCGAGCTCGTGATGATCGACGTCCACATCGCGCTGCGAAGCGCGGCTTCGCCATCCGCGGGGACCAGCGGCGGGCCGTCGAAGGTCGCGTCCACGTAATCGATGATGGCGCGGGACTCCGCCAACGCGACGGTGCCGTGGCGAAGGACCGGGATCTTCCCGAGGGGGTGGATGGCGGCGACCTCGGGGCTATGCGGCGGAGCCAAGATGCTCTCGTGCGCCACGCCCTTCTCGGCGAGGGCAATACGCACCGCCCAGACATAGTTGCTTTGAGGCAAGCCAATTACCTGAACGTCCGGCATGATCGTCTCCTCCATCTCGTCAAGCAAATGACGTCCGGCGGCAGCCGATTGGGACAGTGACGTTCAGTTCGCGAGCGCGGCCCGTTGCGCGAGCAGCCAAGCGCGAACCGCGCCGTCCTCCGTCAGGCCGGACGCGCGCATATAGGCGTTCCCGGCTTCGGTCCTCCGGTCGAGCGCGGCCAGGACAAATGCGCGCGTTGCCCAGTAAGGCTGATACGCGGCAATCCGAGGTGGATCGAGCACATCGAGTGCTGCGAGCGCCTCGGTGGGATCGCCGGATTGGGCCAGGGCTGCGGCGAACGCCACCTGCGCTCCCACTGTTGGCGCCACCTGCAGCAGGCGATGATAAAGCGTGAGGACGGCAGTCCAATCCGTGAACCCGCTGGACCGGCGAGCGGAATGGACGGCCTGTACTGCGGCTTCCAGCTGATACCGGCCCGGCTGCCCCAATTCACCGGCCGACCGGAGCAGCGCTTCTGCCTCGTGCATCAGCTCTTCATTCCAACCGCGCGGATCCTGCCGGCTGAGGGGGACGAACTCAGCGCCCGCGGCGGTCGCCGGCCGGGCGATTACGAACAGCATCAGCGACAGCAACCCCGCCGCTTCCGGCTCGTCGGGCGCAAGCTCCACAAGTAGCCGGCCCAGCCAAAGCGCTTCGTGGCGCAGCGCGGGATCGCCCTCGTCGTCCTGCGCAAGGGTGAACGCTGCGTAGACGGCCTCGAGCAGTGGCTTCATTCGCTCCGCCAACGCTTCCCGACCTGGGATGGTGAAGGGGACACCCGACGCGGCGAGCTTGGCCTTTGCGCGCACCAAGCGCTTCGTCATGGCGGCTGGCGAGGTCAGGAAGGCCGAGGCCATTCGCTCGGCGCTAAGACCAAGAACCGCTTGAAGCATCAGCGGCGTGCGGGCGGCGGGATCGACGGCTGGATGGGCGCACGCCAGCATCAGGCCGAGCCGATCATCCGGGAACGGCCGCTCTTCCGACATTGCCGCCTCCGCCTCATCATGCATGCGGACGAGCTCCGCTTGCGCGGCCTCTGCGCGCAGATGCTTGCGGGTTCCGTCGATCGCGCGGCGGCGCGCGACGGTCAGCAGCCACGCCGCGGGGTTCGACGGCACACCATCGGCGGGCCAGCGTTCCAGAGCGGCGAGGAGTGCGTCGCCGAGCGCGTCTTCGGCCGCGGCTAGATCGCCCGAGCGCGCCGCTAAGAACGCGACCAATCTACCATAGGCCTGCCGCGCCTCGAGATCCGCCGAGGAATAAGCCGCAGCCGCTGTCAAATCAGTCAGACCTACATCACCGGCCGCACCTCAACCGCACCGGTTGAAGCGGCGGGGTTACGGGCGGCCCACTGGAGCGCCGCGTTGAGGTCCGGCACGTCGATGATGTAGTAGCCGCCAAGTTCCTCCTTGCTATCCGCGTAGGGACCATCGTGCACATCGCGCCGACCATCCCGCAGACGAACGGTGGTCGCTGTAAAGCTCGGCTTGAGCGCGTTTCCGCCGCGCATGACGCCCGCGTCGATCATGGCCGTCGTGTAGGCACCCCAGGCCTCCATGTCGGCATGCGGCGGTACGGACTCGCTGCCCTCGAGGCTGGCGGCGGGCACATAGTTCATGATCATGTACTGCATCATTGTCTCCCTTCACGCCAATGACGTTCGCAATACGAAGATTCGGACATCCGTCGTCGCAAAAGACGTGCGGGTATCGAAACCTCGAACGCGTTCGGATCCAGCCGCTAAGCCCGACACGCACCTACGCCTACCTTCGCGCGGCGCGGCTCAACTACGCCACCAAGCTTGTCGATCCGCCCGCGTCACCCGTCACTGAACTCGACCCAGCGCTAACTTCCGGGTCTCCAGTGTCCGTCGCTCACCTTCAGTCCGAACGCCAGGCCCGCAGCCGGCGCATGCTGCAGACCGCGCTCGGCCCCGCAATCGCTGCCTAGCCAAGCGTACGTGACCCGAAGCTTCTTCAAGGCCGATCTCCACTGACGCACTCACGCCGTACTAACAGCTTGGCAGGACTGAGCGAAGCTGCTGCCGGGCATTTCTCGCTCTCGCGTCGGGATGCCTATCCCGCTCCAGTTGCGCTGATCGTCTGTCCGCCACGCGTCCTTCCACGATCAACCCGCAAGGGGTCCGCTAAGCAGAGCTTGCGGCCTCTTTGGCTGACGCCGCCGAGGTGATCGCGGCCTCGCGCCGGTCTGCCGGGCGCCTGTCGAGCGGGGACGGTCCCCGCTCCGAGACAGGAGCTCGGACATGCCTCTCACCCTCGCTCAAGCAAACGGCTGGAGCCTCGCCACGACGCTGATGGTCAGCGTCGTCCTGATCGCCACGCCGAACGGCTACACGGTCATGCCCACGACCGACTTCGACGGCGACCCCGCCTCGGTGGTGCATGAATATGATCCGTTCGCACCCTGAACGGCTTTTGCCCTTGTGCGGTGCCGGCGTCCCGAACGGGATTCCGGCGTCGCATCTCATCTGCTATAATCGTCGGACAGGAAGCGCTGTGGAGGTGGTGGAAGCGCGTCCGACGACAACCTTGTCGTGGAGGACGCTATGATCGCCATTGCCGCCGCACTCGCAGCACTGCTCTTCATGTGCTGGATCTTGTTCACGCTTGCTGTCTACGCGCTGCCCTTCTTCGCCGCGGTCTCAGCGGGAATGCTCGCCTACCAGACCGGCTCGGGATCGCCCGGAGCCGCCGTAGTTGCACTTGTCACAGGCATGGTCGCGTTGGTGCTCGGCCAGGTGCTGTTCGCGGCTACGCGCTCACCTGCGCTACGGGCCACCATCGCCGTGGCCTATGCCGCTCCCGCCGCCTTGGCGGGCTACCACGCCGCGCACGGGCTGGCGGCGATCGGCTCGCCGTCAACGGGTTCGCACGAGCTGCTGTCCGTCGCTGGTGCGAGCGTCATCGGCGTTGTGGCCTGGAGCCGGATGAGTGCGCTGGCCGAGGTCGGCCCAAACGGAGCATCGCAAGAACGCGGTCACATGTCAGCCGCTCAAGCCCACCGACGCAGCTGACCATCACGCGCTCTACCGAGGGCTGGCGGCTTAAACGCGCTGGGTCGGGACTGCATGCTGGTACTCCGACTCGCCACGAGAGCTGACCACGGGCGGTGTGCTCCGCAGCGACGTCGACCGGGAAGAGGGGGTTGTCTCCAGCGTCACGGCCAAAGGGTTCCCCCCTGTCCGCGCGACGAGGCCTGTCTCTGTTCGACGGGTAAGCCTGGTCTCTTGCCGGCGCTGATCGGCGGTCGCCACGTCTTCCCAGAGGTGCAGTCACCCCGCGTCCGGCACGGCCTCTCGTTGGCTTGATCTGGCCGGGGCCGGCTTCGCCTCGACCGCCTGGCCGCAACGGAGCCCGTCAACTTTCTTCCCCTGCGCTGAAGCGCATTCCTCGCGAGGCAAGAAAGCCGCCGGTCTCCGTCCTTCGCTGGCGCTTCGGCCTGCAGGCAGGTGCGGCGTCGGTCGTCCCCGGCCTCGCGATCGCCATCGAGGCCGCGATGGGCGCGGGCTCGAGCACCAAAGGAGACTTACAATGGCGACCATCGGCACCTTCAAGAAGTCCGGCAACGACTACACTGGCGACATCGTCACCCTCTCGGTTCAGGCCAAGGGCGTCCGCATCACGGCCCAGGACAAGAACGGCAACGACAACGCCCCCTCCCACCGGGTGTTCGTCGGCAAGGCGGAAATCGGCGCCGCTTGGACCAAGCGCTCGAACGAGGGTCGCGACTACCTGGCCCTTAAGCTCGACGACCCCAGCTTCACCGCTCCCATCTACGCCAACCTGTTCGACGACGAGGGCGCGGACACCTTCAGCCTCATCTGGTCGCGCCCCAACGGCCGCCGCAGCGACTGAGCCGGCCAAACGCCCCGCCCGGGATACCGGGCGGGGTTCTTCCTTTCCGGACCCAGCGGCGACAAGGTGACCGCCTTCAGCCAACTCGAAACGAGACACGTCCTGCCTACGCCCAAAGCATCGGTCTCCGTTTTCGACCTTCTGGAACCGGACCTCGAGCGTCTGACGCGCGACTTCGGGATCCTACTCTTCTGCCACTTGATGATCGAGCACGCCCTCGAGGAACTGCTTGCCCGCGCTGGCGAGCAACGAGGGGAGGATTGGCGAGCGGAGTTCGCCGACCTGAAGTTCCATCGCAAGATCGGGGCCTGCGAAGCCCGCACCATTCAGATCGGGGCGGACTGGCAGCCCATCATCTCGCCTCAGCTGGCGAACGCGCTGAGGTGTCTCAACGACCTGCGGAACCGAATTGCCCACGAGTACAAGACACCGCTCAGCTACGAGGAGGTCCACGCGTACGTTGCGGCGCTCGAAGCCGCCCACGTGGACTTCACCGATCACTTCGCCTCAAGCGCGAACGCCGCTCGCGGGCTGGGATACGGCGACATCTTCGGTCTGATGCACGAGTCCACCAAGCACCTCTTCTTTGAGCTTGGCTTCACCCTGGAGGAAGCAGGCGGCCCCAACCTGATCACCTAATCCGGCGTGCCGCTGAGGTCACCGACATATCGTCCCTCACCATCGCCTACCTCCTCCGCTGGCCGGAGCAGCTCGTACGGGGCGATTCCGAGGGCCAATGCCAGCCTCTCCAGCACGTCGATCCCGGCCGCGTACTGCGATCGCTCGAGCGAGCTGATGTAAGTGCGATCGATGTCGGCTCGGTGCGCCAGCTCCTCCTGGCTCAAGCCGCGCAAAGCCCTGTAGCGCCGAAGGTTGTGCGCCAGCACCTCTCGTATCTGCATCGGCAGGAGAGGGCCGACTTGTCGAGTATTTCACCACGGAGTATTCTCGACAGATGCGACCGATCGATCGCCCGTTCCTTGTGCCCGCCGTCCACAGCGAGGCTCATTTTTCGTGCACAATGCCGCACCGAACCGATGGCCCAGGTTGCGTGACGGCTCCGCTTGCGTCAGTCCAGCGCATCGCTTCTCCGCTGAACAACAATCGAAGGTCGCCCGCATGACGCAGGCCATCGCGATCGCCGTCGAAGCGCCGAGGGACGCGACGCTCACCGGCTACGATCAAGCGCACGCGGTCACCTATCTCCGCCTGCTAGACGCCGAGAGTGACGGCGCCGATTGGCGGGAGGTCTCGCGATTGGTACTCGGCTGCGACCCCGACGCTGATCCGGAATGCGCGAGGCGAACGTACGATTCCCATCTGGCTCGCGCGCGCTGGATGACGACGAACGGCTACCGACATCTGCTTCGCGGCGGCGCCCCACACTAGCCGTGGGCGGGTTTGCGCTCGCAGCAAAGGTCGTTGCGAAAATGCCCTCTCCTCAAGGAGATGGACGTTCGGCAACTATCGCGACAGCGCCTCGGCGTCCCGCCCGGGCGGTGGCCGAGTAACCGCAATGTCGCGTCCGAACTGGCGTGATCCTACCGAGTACGAGTCGCTCCGCAGCGTAGACACGCCAACGCTCGCGGGCGAGTTCCTGAAGCGCAACCCTGACTATATCGCTGACAACGAACGCCTCGCCCGGCTCGCCTCCGAGGGGCGGCTCGACGCAGCTGCCCGCGACGCGTTCGCGGCAGCTTGGGGGGCACGATTTCGCTGCCCACGGCGATCCTCTGATCTGGACGGCGCAGGTGCTCCCCACCGTTGTCGGCGTCGTCCCCACGCCTCCAGCGTTGGCCGGACCACACCGCCGCTCTGATGCGCGAGCGCTCTCCGCCCCACCGGGGCTGCGTGTCGAACTTCTGTCCGCAGACATCGCCGACGCAGCCGTACTGCCGTTCGACCCGCTCTTCCCGATCCGTGTCGCTGCCGCGATGCGCGTCTGGCGAGCGCTCGCGGGCGGCGGTCCGAGTGTCGATCCGCAGGCGCTTTCGGCGCAACGTCGGACGCGGCTCGTGCTCGCTTTGCGCGCTCTCGACGGCCGTCTGGATCACGCGAGCTACCGCGAAATCGCGGAACAACTGTTCGGTCCGCTGGCGCTGGATGGTGACGCGGACTGGAACACGCACCCGGAGCGTGATCGCACCATTAGGCTGGCGCGACTCGGCCGCAAGCTAATGCGCGGCGGCTACCGCCGACTGCTGCTCTACCCTTACCGCCGCCTGCGCTGAAGCACGGCGCCTCATCGGGTCTCCCCCGCAAGCGGCGGGCCAGCCGGGCCGGCTGACTGCTGCCGTGGCGATCTCGAGGGGGCTCGACATCACCATAGGTCCGGCCGCGACCGCTTCGCCACAAGTGCCCCGCCGACGACGTCCGCATTCCGCGGGCGCCTCAAACGGCCCGGAGGCACTACACCGATGTCCGCTCAACCCAACCTACCACCGCGCTACCTTCGTACGCCCGAAGCCGCGCGCTTTCTGGGCCTGTCCGGCCGAACGCTGGAAAAGCACCGGACTTACGGCACCGGCCCTCGCTACTCGAAGATCGGCGGCCGCGTCGTCTACCGCCTCGAAGACCTCCAAGCGTGGGTCAGCCGCGGCGAGAAGGCGTCGACCAGCGACGATACGGGCGACACCGTGCTGCCCGCAAAGCGCCACTCGGCGGTGTCGCCGGCCTATGCCGGCTCGCGGCCGCGCTGACGCTGAGACACGCCGTGACCGGCCTCACACACGTCGAGCTCGTGCATGTCGAGGGCGAGATCCAGCGATGGATCCGCTTCGGCCGGCACGCCGCCGAGCGGATCGTGGACCGCCGCTCGCGCGTGCTGTCCTACGCTCCGGGCACCGTGTTCGCGTTCGCACGCTGGCGCGCCGGCGACCACGGCACGGTCGAGTCCCGGCTCGACGTGCTGCGCGCCGTCCGCACCGGCGAGGCCTTCTCGACCGTGCCTTTCGTCACGCCTGGGGCTGAGAGCCTGCTCCGCATCTCGGGCTGGCCGAAAGTCGCCCGGGCGCTTGAAGCGATCGACGCGGTGGAAGCGCTCGGGATCGACCCGGCCGACGCCGCGCCAGAGCACTGGCGGCACGTCCACAGCTGTCTCGCGGCCAGCCTCACTCCACGCCCTTACGCAGCTCCGCGCCATCGCGCCTGGCTGCTCCGTCGAAGGATCGAAGCATGACCACCAACGCCAAACCTGCACGCCCGTTCGCCTGGGGCGTGTTGATCGCGGCACAAGCGGCGATCTCCATTATCGCCGTCACGGCCGTTGCTGAGATGCCGACCCGTCTTGTCTGGAACGTGTCCGAAAGCGTGCCGACGGGTCTCTACGCGGTGCGCGACGACGACCGTCTCCGGCCCGGCGCCCTGGCGGCCGTAATGCCTCCCGAGCCGCTCGCGAGTTGGCTTGTAGACGGCGGCTATCTCGGCCGCGGCGCCCCGCTCCTGAAGCGCGTTGAGGCGCTGCCCGGCCAGCGCGTCTGCCGAATGGGTGCTCGCGTCACCGTCGACGGCGAGCTGCGGGCGCTCGCCCGTGAGGCCGACCGGTTCGGGCGTCCGCTGCCTTACTGGAGCGGTTGCAGCGTGATTGCTGACGGGCAGCTTTTCCTGCTCAACGCCGACCATCCGGGCTCGCTCGACGGGCGCTACTTCGGGCCGCTGCCTCGCACTTCGGTGCTCGGTCGCGCGGTCCCGCTGCTGGTCGATGAGGCGCGCTGATCATGGTCTCAGCCAGCTCTCGCTTCGTCCGCGCCGGCGCGTTCGCGCCACACCGCGCCCGCCACGCGAACCTCCTCTCCATCCAGGCCGTTGTCGCCACCGCGCTGCTGCTTGGCGTCGCGCCGCTCGCGTCTGCGCGGTCGCCAACCGCGACATCCGCGGCTCCGGTGGCTGCTTCTCCCGGCGCCCATCCCTACGCCGGTCACGTCGCCGAGGCATCGCAGCGGTTCGGCATACCGGAAGCGTGGATCTGGTCGGTGATGCGCGTCGAGAGCGCCGGCAATCCTGCCGCCACTTCCCACGCCGGTGCCATGGGCTTGATGCAGGTGATGCCCGGCACCTATGCGGAGCTGCGCTCGCGCTACGGGCTCGGGGCCAACCCTTACGATCCGCGCGACAGCATCCTGGCAGGCGCGGCTTACCTGCGCGAGATGTACGACCGCTACGGATCGGCAGGGTTCCTGGCGGCATACAATGCGGGGCCGGGCCGGTGGGAGGACTACGTCTCCCGCGGCCGCGCATTGCCAGCCGAGACGGTCGCCTACATGGCGCGCCTTGGGCCCATGGTCGGCAGTTCGGCTGCGTCCGCGCCGACGGTCATGGCGCGGATCGACCGTCTCGCGTGGACCCGAGCTTCGCTGTTCGTGCAGGTCGGGGGGCGCCCATCGTCGAGCGGCATCGCTGACGGGCCGACCGCACCGGAGCTGCCCGTCCGCGGTCACGAGAATGCGCCCGATCAGCTCGCTAACTCTTCGTCCGCGACAACTTCAACCGCCGCCCCCGCCGACGCTCCTCACGCCCTCTTCGCCGTTCGGAGGCCGGAATGACGGTTCCGCAGTTCCGCCGCGTCCCAGCGTGCCCGATCGCAGTATCGGGCAAGTGGTGGGGGTGCTTGGATCGAAAACAACAGAGAGGGCAGGATACAAGCCGCAAGGTGCGGCCGGTCGGTCGGGGCAGAAAGTTCAACAAAACCAAGCACCGCGCGCACCTTGCGGCGCACGGGCATAAGTTGGCCGTTCCAGGAAACTGGCGGAAACGCTTCGCTTTTTACACCTTGCGGCGACCGGCATGAGCGCTGAGGACGATTTCCGCATTCGTCCGGGCCGCATCCGCTCGACGCCGCAGCCCAAGGCCAAGTCATTCCTGCAGCAGGCGCTTCGGGCAGCCCAGAAGGCCGGCGGTCCCCGTCCGGTCGGATCCGGTCGGCGCTCGACTTGGGGCCGAGGTCGCTCCGCCAGCGTCGGCGCTTCGCGCGCGCTGCTCAGCCGGTCGCGTGGTGCGGTCATCAAGGCGCGTGTCGTTCGCCGGGCTCGGACGCCAGGAGCGCTTCGGGCGCACGTTTCCTACCTTCAGCGCGACGGGGTCACCCGCGACGGCGAGCGTGGACAGCTGTTCGATGCCGAACGCGACGGGGTGGACGGGGCCGGCTTCGCCGAGCGCTGCGAAGATGACCGGCACCACTTCCGGTTCATCGTCTCCCCTGACGACGCGCGCGAGCTGGCCGACCTGCGGCAGTTCACGCGAGACCTGATGGATCAGGCCGCCCGGGATCTCGGCACCAAGCTCGATTGGGTAGCGGTCGACCACTGGAACACTGAGCACCCGCACATCCATGTCCTCGTGCGCGGCAAGACCGACACGGGCGAGGACCTCGTCATCAGCCGCGATTATATCAGCCACGGCATGCGCGACCGCGCCGGCGCGCTGGTCACACAGGAGCTCGGCCCGCGGACCGACCTAGAGGTTCGACGCGATCTGCAGAACCAAGTCCAAGCAGAGCGCTGGACCAAGCTCGATCGGGCGCTCGCGCGCGAGGCCGCCGCCCGGCGCGGGGTGGTGGATGTGCGAAGGCCGGTTTCCCTCGAGCCTGACCCGCTCCGGGAGGAGAAGCTCGGGCGGTTGCGCAAGCTGGAGCGGCTGGGGCTAGCGGAGGGCAAGGGAACAGGTTGCTTCGTGCTCGCCGCCGACGCCGAGCCTCGGCTTCGAGCGCTCGGCGAGCGCGGCGACATCATCAAGCGCCTGCATCGCTCGATGACCCGCGGCGGGCGCGAGGTCGATCCGTCAGCGTTCGTGCTGGAGGGCGAGAATGCCGGGCCGGTGCTCGGCCGGCTCGCCGCGCGCGGGCTCGACGACGAGCTCAAAGGCTCCAGTTACGCCGTCGTCGAGGGTGTCGACGGGCGGGCGCACCACATCAAGTTGCCGGACCTCGACGCAGCCGGTGACGGGCCGATCGGCTCCGTCGTCGAGCTGCGCCGCTTCGAGGACGCAGGCGGGCGGCAGCGGGTGGCGCTCGCCGTTCGGTCAGACCTCGGCATCGAGGCCCAGATGACCGCGCACGGGGCAACGTGGATCGATCGACAGCTTGTCGCGCGCGAGCCGGTGGCGCTCGGCTCTGGAGGGTTCGGAGCCGAGGTGCGCGACGCGCTTGAACGGCGAGCCGACCATCTGGTCGGCGAAGGGTTAGCGCGGCGGCAAGGGCAGCGCGTCCTGTTCGCGCGCGACCTGCTCGACACGCTACGGCGGCAGGAGCTGGATGGCGTCGCCGCGCGGCTCGCGGTTGAGGCGGCGCTGCCCTACAAACCGGCAGCTGACGGCGAGCACGTAGGCGGCGTCTATCGCCAGCGCCTGCAACTCGCCTCAGGCCGTTTCGCCATAATCGACGACGGTCTCGGGTTCAGCCTGGTGCCGTGGTCGCCGTCGCTGGAGAAGCGACTCGGCCAGCAGGTCAGCGGGGTCGGTTTGCCCGGCGGCGGCGTGGACTGGAGCTTCGGTCGTAAGCGCGGGCTCGGGATCTGAAACGCAGTTCCCTGCTTCTTCTGCTTCGCGGCAAGACCGGATACTAGGCAATATTGGTGAACCAGTCACGAGCAGACACTCTGACCCTCCGTCGCGACCTCGCCCGGGCAGCGGAAAGTGCGGGGCGGAGAGCGTGTCAAAATCAACTGGCTGAAGCGTCACGCCATCTTCGGGAACGAACCATCCCGCGCCGAAGGTCACACGCGAAGGTGTTCCAAGACAAGCGGCAACAATGTTCGGGCGGGTGCCACCGGATCGCCACCTTGAGATTCAAACGCTCCGTCGAGCGCGAGCAAGGCGAAACCGTGTACCATGGACCAGCATGCCAACGATGGTGCGAGTGCAGGATCGTCCGGCCGCACGCGCTTAGCCGCGTTGCCACGAACGCTACGGTCGAGCATGCTGAACGCGCGTTGGCCCGCCGCGACATGCTCGGCGTCCGCCATGTCGAGCAGGCCCTTGCGCCACATCAGCATGTAGCGGCCGCGGTTCGCCAGCGCGAATTCGAGATAGGCGTGTGCCAACGCGAGGAGCTTCGCCCGGCGGTCGTCACCGGCATTCGCCTCCGCAGCCGCCAGCCCATCGCCTAGCGCAAGAAAGCCTTCCGTCGCGACTGCCGTCAGCAGGCCGCGCGCGTCGCGGAAGTGGTAGGCGGGCGCGGTCGGTGAAACGCCGGCACGCCGCGCGACTTCCCGTAGGCTAAAGCCCTCCACGCCGCGTTCCTCGATCAACGCGACTGTTGCGTCCATCAATGCCGATCGTAGAGCACCGTGATGGTACGCGCGATCAGCATCAGCGCACATCTTGACAGTGTAAAGCGCCTCCGGCATGCGCGATCTTAACAGTGCATAGTTAAGCCGGCAAGACCGGCGCGAAGAGGATCCACGATGATCGACCGACGACTCTTCCTGGCCGGCGGCGTAGGCCTGCTTTCGACGTCCGGTTCTCGCGCTTGGACCCGGACCATCGGCACCGGTGCCGATACGCTCCCCGCCGTCCTTGGGCTGGGGCAGACCACCTCCGTGCTCGTTCTGCGGCGAGGCGAGCCGGTGTTCGAGCATGGCGACCCAGCCGAGGTCAGCTACGTCGCCTCGGTACGCAAGAGTCTCGTGTCGATGCTCTACGGCCCGGCGGTCGCGCGTGGAGCGATCCGTCTGGACCGGACGCTCGCCGATCTCGGTGTCGACGATATGGAAGGGCTCTTGCCCCAAGAGCGCGGCGCGACCGTCCGGGACCTGCTGACGGCGCGGTCGGGCGTGTATCACCCGGCCGCCAATGCCGGCGATGCATCGGCGCTGGCGCCGGCGCGTGGCTCGGTCGCGGCGGGCAGCCGCTTCCTGTACAACAACTGGGACTTCAACGCGCTCGGCGCGATCTACGAGCGCGAGACCGGGCGCCGCCTTTACCAGGCGTTCACCGACGACATCGCGGAACCGCTCGGGCTTCAGGACTGGCGCGCCGATCTCCAGCAGGTGCGCAACGACACCGGTTTGTCGCGCTACCCGGCGCACCATTTCGGCCTGTCGACCCGCGATATGGCGAGGTTGGGGCAGGTGATGCTGGATCGGGGACGCTGGCGGAACCGGCAGGTCATTCCGGCGGCGTGGGTAAAGGTGTCCACCGCCGTCCGTACTCCGGCGCATGAAGTGGCGCGCTCGTCGCCCTTCATCGGCGGGCTCGGCTACGGTTATCTCTGGTGGGTGTTCGACCAGGCGACGCAAGCGGACCGGCGACTGCGGGGAGCTTTCACCGCGACCGGAGCTTATGGTCAGTTCATCACGGTCGTGCCGCGGCGCGGTCTGGTCATCGCGCACAAGACAGCAGTGCCGCCGCCGCGCAACGTGCCGGCCGAGACCTACTTCGACCAGATCCTGCCCGCCGTGCTGCGGGCGCATGGTTGACATGCACCGCACCGCTGATGCTGACATCACGAGCGAACGGATCTGAGCGGTTGGTCAAGTCCGCTTTCAATCAAGCCTACCAACAACCCGTAGGACGGCTTTCGGGAAGAAACGGTCGGCCGATAAATCACGATAGCGATCCGTGACGCGGGGCGCGCACGACGAGAGGCGAGGATGGCCTGTTGCTGGGGCGCTGAAGCGCAGCAGCCTTTTCGCGCGACGTAGCCGGCCATAGCACGAAGGATCAATGATCGGCCTTGAAGCAGCCTGTGGGCGGGCGTTGGCATCGCTGCCATGTCAGGAACCCGCATTCTGTGGGGCCAAGTGCTCCTTGTCGGCGCGATCGCGCTGCTCTTCGTCTGGGCCGCCACTCAATGGGCCGCTTGGCGGCTCGGCTTCCAGCCCCAGCTTGGCCCACCAATGGGCGAGCTGTTAGGCTGGCCCGTATACCCGCCGCCTGCCTTCTTCGTCTGGTGGTACTGGTACGACGCTTACGCGCCGCAGGTGTTCATGGAGGGCGCGTACATCGCGTCGGCTGGCGGGCTCGTCTGCATCGCCGTCGCGATCGCAATGTCCGTCTGGCGGGCTCGCGAAGCCAAGGACGTATCCACCTACGGCTCGGCGCGCTGGGCGACACGCGACGACCTCGCCGCGGCGGGTCTCCTCGGCTCTAACGGCGTAGTGCTGGGGAAGCACCTGAACGCCTATCTTCGTCATGACGGCCCGGAGCATGTGCTCTGCTACGCGCCCACCCGCTCGGGCAAGGGCGTCGGACTGGTTGTGCCGACGCTTCTCACCTGGCCGGGCTCAGCTGTCGTCCATGACATCAAGGGCGAGAACTGGACGTTGACCGCCGGCTGGCGCGCCCGGTTCGGCCGCGTCGTGCTGTTCGATCCGACTAATGCGGCCAGCTCCGCCTACAATCCCTTACTGGAGGTGCGGCGTGGCCCCTCCGAGGTCCGCGACGTCCAGAACATCGCCGACATCCTGGTGGACCCGGAAGGCGCGTTGGAGAAGCGGAACCACTGGGAGAAGACCAGCCACGCCCTGCTAGTCGGCGCGATCCTTCACGTCCTCTACGCCGAGCCCGACAAGACCCTTGCGGGCGTCGCCGCCTTCCTCTCCGATCCAAAGCATCCAATTGAGACAACGCTGCGCGCCATGATGACCACGCGCCACCTCGGCGAGGCGGGCGTTCACCCGGTGGTCGCGAGCGCCGGGCGCGAACTGCTGAACAAGTCGGACAACGAGCGATCGGGCGTGCTCTCCACCGCGATGTCGTTCCTCGGCCTCTACCGTGACCCAGTGGTCGCTGAGGTGACGCGCCGTTGCGACTGGCGCATCGGGGACCTCGTGGAAGGCGCCCGCCCGATGACGCTATATCTCGTCGTGCCGCCCTCTGACATCTCGCGAACCAAGCCGCTCGTACGGCTGCTCCTCAACCAGATCGGGCGGCGGCTGACCGAGGAACTCCAGTCGCGATCACGACGGCACCGCCTGTTGCTGATGCTTGACGAGTTTCCTGCGCTCGGCCGGCTGGACTTCTTCGAGTCCGCGCTCGCTTTCATGGCGGGTTACGGCATCCGTTCGTTCCTTATTGCGCAGAGTCTCAACCAGATCGAGAAAGCGTACGGGCCGAACAACGCGATCCTCGACAACTGCCACGTGCGCGTGGCCTTCGCGACCAATGACGAGCGCACTGCCAAGCGGGTCAGCGACAGCCTCGGGACCGCGACCGAGATGCGCGCGATGAAGAACTATGCTGGCCACCGCCTGTCGCCCTGGCTCGGGCACCTAATGGTGAGCCGGCAGGAAACAGCCCGGCCACTGCTAACTCCCGGCGAAATCATGCAACTTCCGCCCAGCGACGAGATCGTGCTGGTCTCCGGGTTGCCGCCGCTCCGGGCCAAGAAGGCGCGCTACTACGAAGACCCGCAATTCAAGCGCCGCATCTTGGACCCGCCAGAGCCCACGCCCACTAGCCCAGGCTTGCGTGGAGCCCCGCCAAAGCCGGACGACGACTGGACGGGACGCGTAGTGCAACGGGCGCCGGGAGACGAAGCTGATGACGCCAACGCCGGGCTGCGCCGCGAGCCTGAACTGCCCGACCATGAAGAGGTCGCGCGTGACCACGTGCCCGCACCTTCAAACGAATTCGACCTGGAGGCGGCAGAGCCGGATGACGATGCGCTGCGCCAGCGGTTGCTGGCCAGCCGGATGCGCGGCGCCGCCCGCCAGGCGGCGCTCGACCCCGGTGACGGCATCGAGCTCTGACATGGCCCGCAAAGAGCAGTTCACCGTGTACCTCGACCCGGCGACCATGCGCGCGCTCGACGCCTATGCTGCCGAGCGGCGCAAGCCGAAGTCGCTCGTCGCCGAGGCGGCGATCACCTCATTCCTGACACCCGACGACAGCGACCGCCGGGAAGCGGCACTGGCCAAGCGCCTCGACCGCATTGTGCGCGTGTTGGAGCGCATGGAGCGCAACCATGACGTGACACTTGAGACAGTGGCGCTGTTCGTGAGGTTCTGGCTAACGGCGACGCCCAGCCTGCCCGAGCAGGCCACCCCAGCGGCGCGGGCTAAGGGCGCCGAACGCTACGAGAGGTTTGTTGAGGCACTCGGACGCCGCCTCGCAAACGGGCCGGGACTGCTGAAGGAGATCGCGCTGGACATCCCTGGTGACCGCGATTGAATGAGTCACCGCGACCTAGGTCCGCATGGCCGTTCCAGGCTCCAACCCGTTCTTGCGCCGCAAATCGACAAGCACCGAAGTCGTCGCGGCAAGCAGCAAACAATTGAGGAGCAGGCTTGTGACCACTGCCGCGATGCCGAGTTCCGGCGACTGTGTGCACAAGAGGTTGGGAATGGGGCCAAGCGCCGGGTCGATGCTGCGGTTGAAGGCCCAGCTGGCGTACTGCATCTGCGGAGTCTCGATCAGGGTGTGTGCGCCGATGGTGAAGATGGTCAGCACGGTAAGGAGACCGGCTCGCAGGCCGAGCCGCCAAGAACTGCCGAACAGCGCGAAAAACAGGATCGGGTATGCCAAGAGGCTGAACGTGAAGGGGGTGACGTCGCGTATGAACGGCCATCCGCTGTGATCTGCTCGTAGAACATGGTCGGTGTGATGCAGGAAGCCAACCGCGACTGTCGTCAGCAAGATGACTCGCGAACGGAGAGAGACCGGCTGGAACGTCATCATTGCGCTGCCCTCCTGCTCCACCGAGCGATGCGTCCCTGCTGCCACATCCACACGCCACTGAGGGTCATCGCGGGAAAGACGATCAACTG